>JBGCEM010000101.1:0-19052 GCA_045106335.1 Paracoccaceae bacterium
GCAGCCAATACGCCCCAGTCGATCCCTGCCGCCCCTTGGGTCCGGGTCATGATCGCGGCGATGGGTTTGGCATCTACCGTGGTCAAGGTCCGGCTGAGCAACAATTCAACCCATGAGAACATGAAACAGAAGAACGCCGCAACCCCAATGCCAGACGCAATCAGCGGTGTGAAAATCTTGATGAAGAAATGCCCAAAAGAGTACCCGTCGATATAGGCCGTCTCGTCGATCTCTTTGGGCACACCGCGCATAAAGCCTTCCAGGATCCAAACCGCCAGCGGCACGTTGAACAGACAATGCGCCAATGCGACGGCAATATGCGTGTCAAACAATCCAACAGAGGAATAGAGCTGAAAGAACGGCAGCGCAAAAACCGCAGGAGGCGCCATCCGGTTGGTGAGCAGCCAAAAGAACAGGTGTTTGTCGCCCATAAAATGATAGCGGCTAAACGCATAGGCCGCAGGCAACGCCACTGCCAAACTGATCACGGTGTTCATCACCACATATATTAACGAGTTGATATAGCCGTTGTACCAAGACGGGTCCGTCAGAATCGTCGCATAATTGGCAAAGGTCAGATTAGCGGGAAACAGCGTGAACTCATTGAGGATTTCTGTGTTCGTCTTCAGGCTCATGTTCAGCAGCCAATAAAGTGGCAGCATAAGGAACAGCAGATAAAGGCTCATGACCACGACGGATCCTTTGATCTTGAACCTTGGACGTGGGGTGTTTTGCGTCTGTGCCATGCGCTTAGCCCCCTTTCTTATCAAGATTGGTCATCACGGTGTAAAACACCCAGGAAATCAACAAGATCACCAGATAATACATGATCGAGAACGCCGCCGCAGGCCCCAGATCGAACTGTCCCAACGCCATCTTAACCAGGTCAATCGACAGCAACGTGGTCGAGTTTCCAGGCCCGCCGCCGGTCACCACGAAAGGCTCGGTATAGATCATAAAGCTGTCCATAAACCGCAGCAGGATCGCAATCATCAGCACACCCATCATCTTGGGCAGCTCGATATAGCGGAAGATCGCCCAGCGGCTGGCTTGGTCAATTTTCGCCGCTTGATAATAGGCATCCGGGATCGATTTCAGCCCAGCAAAAGCCAGCAGAGCCACAAGCGACGTCCAGTGCCACACATCCATCACAATGATCGTCACCCACGCCGCAAAGCTGTTTTGCGTGTAGTTATAGGAAATCCCCATCGCATCGAGCGTATAGCCCAGCAGGCCAATATCAACCCGTCCAAAGATCTGCCAAATCGTGCCCACAACGTTCCAAGGGATCAGCAACGGCAGCGACATGACGACCAGACAAAAGCTAGACCAAAACCCGCTTTTGGGCATGTTTAAGGCCACAAAAATACCCAGCGGAATTTGGATGGTAAGGATGATCGCCGAAAACATCAGCTGACGCCCCAACGCATCCCACATCCGATCCGAATGCAACATATCATCAAACCATTCGAGCCCCGCCCAAAAGAACTGATTGTTGCCGAACGTATCTTGCACCGAGTAATTCACCACAGTCATCAACGGGATCACCGCTGAAAACGCCACCAACAGCAGCACGGGCAAGATTAAGAACCAAGCCTTTTGGTTAACTGTCTTTTCCATCAGGCAGCCTTTCCAGGTTTCAGCCAATCATCGACATAGACATTGACATGAGTGGGATCGAACTGGACGCGGTTCATATCCGGCGAGATGTCTTGGCCCTCGCCCGCAACGATGTTGATTTCATGTCCAAACAGGTCCGCGCGTACGATCTTGTGGCGTCCAACATCCTCGACCCGCCGGATCGTTACGGGCAGCCCAGTGTCTTGGTGTAACGAGATAAATTCAGGGCGCACACCGATTTCAACCTTGCCCGACAAGTCCGCATACCCTTGGGTCAGCGTCACATCCGTTCCATGCACATTGGCAATATTGCCTTGGATGTCGGCGGGGATCACGTTCATACCGGGCGAGCCAATGAAATAACCCACAAAGGTATGTTCAGGGCGCTCAAACAATTGCTGCGGCGTGCCGATTTGAACCACCCGCCCATCATACATCACCACGACTTTATCCGCGAATGTCAGTGCCTCGGTCTGGTCATGGGTCACGTAAATCATGGTGTGACCGAATTCGTGGTGCAAAGATTTCAACTGCGTACGCAATTCCCATTTCATATGCGGGTCAATCACCGTCAACGGCTCATCAAACAGCAGCGCGTTTACGTCCTCACGCACCATGCCGCGACCCAGGCTGATCTTTTGCTTAGCATCTGCTGTCAGACCGCGTGCGCGCTTGTCCAACATCGACTCCATGCCGATCATTTGACCGATCTGTTGCACACGCTGCGCGATATATTTGGGATCCGCGCCGCGGTTCTTCAGCGGAAAGGCCAGGTTGTCGCGCACAGACATCGTGTCATAGACCACCGGAAACTGAAACACCTGCGCGATATTGCGATCTGCAGTGCTGGATTGCGTGACGTCCTGGTCGTCAAACAAGATGCGCCCTTGCGAGGGGTGCAACAGCCCAGAAATGATGTTGAGCAAGGTGGATTTCCCGCACCCCGAGGACCCTAACAAGGCATAAGCCTCGCCGTCCGCCCAATCGTGGTTCAATTCTTTTAAGGCGAAATCGTCTTCGCTTTTTGGGTTCGGGTCATAGGAATGCGCCAGGTTATCGAGGGTAATTTTCGCCATGCTCAGTCCCCTTAAGCCGCAAGCGCGTAGGACGCGGGCGCAACCAGGTCGCCAGTTTCATTGAAGATATAGATGTGGCTGGGGTCGATAAAGACCTGCAACGGCGCACCCAGTTCCAAGCTTTGCACCCCATGGATCAATCCCACCCAAGTGTCGCCGTTATAGTCCAAATGCACGAAAGTCTCGGACCCCGTCAGCTCGGTCACCACCAGTTTGGTGTCAAACACCATTGCGTTCGGGGTATGCGACTTAAGTTCGACATGGTTGGGCCGGAACCCCGCGATATAAGCCCCATCCGGCAAGCTGGCCAACGCGCCAATGGCGGGCGCAGTTTGATCCTGGCCCAGGTTCAAATTCGATCCCGACTTGCGCAGCTTTAAGAAATTCATCGGCGGGTCACTAAACACCCGCGCTGTCGTGGCATCTACAGGTTGGCGGTAGACTTTGGGGGTCAGATCGAACTGGCGCACCTGGCCTTCCCAAAGTGCTGCCGTGTTGCCCCCCAGCAGCAAAGCCTCTTCTGGTTCGGTGGTCGCGTACACAAAGATTGAGCCCGCCTCTTCAAAGATCTTTGGGATTTCAACCCGCAGCTCTTCGCGCAGTTTGTAATCCAGGTTCGCCAGCGGCTCGTCCAACAAAACCAGTCCCGCGTCTTTAACCAAAGCCCGCGCCAAGGCGCAGCGCTGTTGTTGCCCGCCCGACAGCTCAAGCGGCTTACGCTGCAACATGGGTGTTAATTGCATCAGATCTGCGGCTTTATGTACCGCCGCATCAATCTCGGCGCGGGATTTTCCCATCAACTTCAACGGCGAAGCAATGTTTTCATAAACCGTCATGGATGGATAGTTGATGAATTGCTGATACACCATCGCAACTTTGCGATCCTGCACGCGCATTCCCGTCACGTCCTGACCCTGCCAAAACACACTGCCCGAATTTGGCACATCCAAACCCGCCATTAAGCGCATCAGCGACGTTTTCCCCGATAAAGTTGGACCCAACAGCACATTCATTGTGCCCTTTTCCAGCGTCAGATC
Source organism: Paracoccaceae bacterium (assembly GCA_045106335.1). Lineage (GTDB taxonomy): Bacteria > Pseudomonadota > Alphaproteobacteria > Rhodobacterales > Rhodobacteraceae > Aliishimia. Next base: position 3,734 of record JBGCEM010000101.1, read on the forward strand.
TGTCGGGTGAATGTGTGTGACACCCTCAACCGATTTCGACACACCCTTCAGTTCCAACGTCATATCCGCCCCCTTATTCCGCCGCAGCACTCAAAGGCGCGGCACGCTGGGTTTTGATCCAGTCCTGCAACGCAGTGATCTGATCTACGTCCATCCGCAGACCCAATTTGCTGCGCCGCCACACGACATCCGCAGCCTCTTGCACGTATTCTTTGTCCATCAGCCACTGCACTTCAGCTTGGGTCAGATCTGCGCCGAAACTTTGGCCCAGATCTTCGGCACTGCGCGCGTTGCCCAACACATCCGCAACTTCGCTGCCATAAGCGCGCACCAAACGCAGCGCCCAGCGATCGTTCAAGAACGGGTAATCCTGCAGCGCCTTTTGCACTAATGCCTGAACCCCATCGACAGGGAAATCCCCACCCGGCAGCGGCACGCCCGCCGTCCAAGGCTTTTGCTGCATAGGCAGCACAGTTTCGATTTCTTCCAACGCACTTTCAGCCAAACAGCGATAGGTGGTAATCTTGCCGCCAAACACATTTAACGCCGGGGCCCCGCGCGACCGATCCAGCTTCAGCACATAATCGCGCGTTGCCGCCGAAGCCGAGCTGGCCCCATCATCATAAAGCGGACGCACCCCGGAATAGGTCCACACGATGTCATCCGAGCTGATCGGATCCGCCAGATATTCATTGATGAATTTGATCAGATAGTCTTGTTCTTCGGGCGTGCATTCTGGCTTTACGGACGCATCCGCATGGTCATTATCCGTCGTGCCGATCAGCGTGAAATCCGTTTCATAGGGAATGGCGAAAATAATACGCCCGTCCGTGCCCTGGAAGAAATAGCACTTGTCATGATCAAACAGCTTTTTGGTCACGATATGACTGCCGCGCACCAACCGCACGCCGTGCTGAGAATTGCTGCGCAAGGTCGTGCGCAACACATCCCCGACCCACGGCCCGCCTGCATTCACCACCATGCGTGCAGTCACTGTGCTCGCTTCACCGCTGTTGGCATCGTGCAGATTCACATGCCAGATGCCATCTACGACCTCGGCCCCCGTCACCTTGGTGCGTGTTCGAATATCCGCGCCCCTATCTTGGGCATCGCGCGCGTTCAAAACCACCAGCCGAGAATCCTCGACCCAGCAATCGGAATATTCATACGCCTTTTCAAACTTTGGGTTCAGCCCCCGGCCCTCGGGTGAACTGCGCAACGCAAGGCTGGATGTCGCGGGCAGAATTTTACGCCCCCCCAGATTGTCATACATAAACAATCCCAACCGGATCAGCCACGCGGGCCGACGCCCCTTCATCCACGGCATCACTGTGCTAAGCAGCTTTGAAGTCGGCGTCGACATATCGAACCGCATGCTGTCGTGATACGGCAGCACAAAGCGCATTGGCCAGGAAATATGCGGCATTGCGCGCAGCAGATTTTCCCGCTCGATCAACGCCTCGCGCACAAGCCGAAATTCGAAATACTCAAGATAGCGTAGCCCGCCGTGAAACAACTTGGTCGAGGACGCCGAAGTTGCTGAGCCCAGATCGTTCATTTCCGCCAAACAGACCCGCAAGCCCCGCCCGGTGGCATCGCGGGCAATCCCGCAGCCATTGATGCCGCCGCCAATGACCAAAAGGTCGAAGTCCGGGTTCATGTTGCTCTCCTATTCACACGCGTCCGTGTTCATCGTCAAGCATTGGTGACAAAATTCGCGCGCAAAAGGAAGTTAAAAATGTTCGTTTCTGCGCGAAATTCTTAAATCTCTGATTTTCAATAATATTTCACTGCCACTTTGCAACCGCAGCATGCAAACACTGCACGCGCAGCATGAAATTGTGGCCGAGTCGCAGCAAAGTTTCGTGACTTCACGCCAAACTGCCGTAAAACGAACATAAGCGAAGCAAGGAACGCTCTGTGCCACTGACACTTCGAAAGCCCGAGATTATCGCAATTGCGCGCCGTGAAGGCAAAGTGACCGTCGACGGGCTTGTGGCGCATTTCGGTGTCACACCCCAAACCATCCGCCGAGATTTGACCGAACTTGCTGATGCAGGCCAATTGGAACGGGTGCATGGCGGCGCGATCTTGCCCTCAACGACGGTGAACATCGCCTACAACGAACGCCGTATGCTGAACCAGGCCTCGAAGGTCGACATTGCCCGGGCCTGCGCGCAGCTGATCCCGAATGACTGCGCGATCTTCTTGAATATCGGCACCACCACCGAAGCTGTCGCGACGGAACTTTTGAACCATGAGGGGCTGTTGGTCGTCACAAACAACATCAACATCGCCACAATCCTATCGAGCAATGCGCAGATTGAAGTCATCGTGACGGGCGGGCAATTGCGCAGATCGGATGGCGGCTTAATCGGGGATTTGGCGCGCAATGCGATCACGCAGTTCCGATTTGACTATGCCATTATCGGCTGCTCGGCCTTGCGGCAAAACGGGGATCTTATGGATTTCGATCTACAAGAAGTCAGTGTCAGTAAAACCATCATCCGCCAAAGCGCGCATGTGGTTTTGGTCGCGGATGCGTCAAAGTTTGAGCGTAAAGCGCCTGCGTTCGTCGCATCGGTCGACGATGTCGCAACATTCGTGACCGACCAACCTGTCCCCGACGACTGCCAGGCCCAATGCGAACGATCAGGAACGCACATCCTTTACGCCGAGATATAACCAACACGGCGACATAGTACGGTGTCAGCCGACACGGGTGCACATCAACAGCAGCTGGGCCCGATGATCCTGTCCGGACACACCTTTTTTGCAGAAAACAGAGCGACGCGATCACAAGTATCCCGAACTGCAGATCTATTTTAAAAGACCCAAGATGACGCATAACGCCACTGCACATTTATCAAACATGCTGCGGTCATACACAGGCCCGCAGCACAGGGTCGTGGGCCTGGCGCTGTCAAATGAACAAACAGAGTATATTTGCGCCGGTGTCCAACAAACCGCTGCAGATGCCGAAAATCTGATCTTTGAAATCGGGTCGATCACCAAGATTTTTACAGCAATCTTGCTGTGCGTGCTTGTCGAAGAAGGCCGCATTGACCCCAAAGCCCCTCTTCACGACCTATCTGAAAAGTTGTCTGCTGTCCCAGCGTGGATCACCCCCGAAAAGTTGACATCTCATACCAGCGGATTGCCCAGGCTTCACGTTCCGACCTGGAAAACGCTCATCAAACCGCTGCCCGAAGATCCCTATGCGCAGTTCACGCGACAAGATCTAATGGCCTGGCTGCAGATCTGGTCCCGCTCGGCGAAACAGCCAAAGCAAGACTACGTTTATTCAAATCTTGGGGTCGGCCTTTTGGGCGAAGCGATGGCGTTGCGCGAAGGCAAATCCGTTGTGGATCTATTGACCGAAAAAGTGATTCACCCTTTGGGTCTTACAGACACGACCGCAACTCTGGATGACACTCAAAAACCCCGCTTTGCTGCGCCCAGAAACACGAAAGGACAAGCCGTCATGCCTTGGACATTCAAGGCGATGGCAGCAGCGGGGTGTTTGCGGTCTTCGGCGCGCGACCTGGCTGTATTTTCGCGCCGCGTGATCCAGGCACTTAACGCCCCAAAAACGACACTAGATCGTGCCATTTGCAGATCCACTCAGCCAATAATTGGCTTGGGTCCAGGGCGGCGTTTGGAACCGATGGCGCAATGTGCAGGTTGGATGTCGATAAAGCTAAAGAAAACTGCGCCACATTTCCTATACCATGACGGAGGCACTGCCGGATCCACCTGCGCGCTCTATATTTGCCCCAAGAAAGACGCCGCATTGGCAATCTTGTCGAATAACGGAGTGGTCGCAAATCTTTATGCCAGCACGAAGCTGAGCTGGTCAAATCAGCTGCGTCAAGCCCATGATCATTTTGAGACGCTACCAGCCAATCAGAAACTGCGTTAGCAGCGGTCCTGCTGGTAACGATTTTGGGGCCAGGTCCGTCCAACACAAGAGTGCTGAATTTAGGCAACCGCGTTCAATCTCAGATCTCGCCGTCCCGTTCCGCAATCATTCCAGACAATATCTCAGTTAAGAACTTAGTTTGCGCACCGGGGGTCACGCCGCCAACACCGATCTGACGACCGACGCGCCACCATAGACCCGGCAACCATCGCCGTTGGCCCTGTGCAGTCTTTGTCCGGATTAAAAACCCATTCGACGGCTTAAAGGCAAACACGCCCCGATCAACATTTTGGATGCTTTCCAGCCGCGCGATCACTTCGCCTTCCGTGTCAAACAGTCCTTCGGGCGTTAAGTGAATCTTGCGCAAGGTCGCTTTTCGCATCGCCTCGCCAAGCCATAATGAGGCCGCACCAACACCCAACAAAAACAGTTTCCAAACAAAGTCTGCCGGTTGCGACAACGCGATGTAAAGAAGAAGCGCGCCCAAGAAATACATCGCGCAAACAGCCAACCACCGCCTGGGCGCTGAGGCCGAGATGGATGCGAGAATTTCAGTTTGATCAAACGGAGCGAGGGTTTCATCGTTGCTCATGGCAAGTCAGTACCGTTGATCGCCAGGCGACACAAGCAACCTTCGCTGGCAGCATCTTGCCTTGAACCCGCAGCATTATGTCCCAACAGCGCACAGCGCAGCAAACTGCTTTAGGACCGCGCCTTTGGGACAACTTCGTAACCTGGTTCTTCTGGCTCGTCGTCTGTCAATTCATCGGGAAAGCCCTGCGCGACGATAGATAGGTTCGTGGCGTCTTCAAGCCTGCGGATGATGTTGGGGGACAATTCGCGCGGGCCATACCGTGCAATGCCGTCATCGAAGATGTCCACCATAAGCGGGCTAATTTCCAACGGCACTTGGTGCTGCTCGGCGATCTTTTGAAACAGGCCAATATCTTTTTTCACAAGGTCCATCGTGAACGAAATATCGCGCCCGCCATTCAAAATCACTTGCCCTTCCGTTTCCGCAACAAAGGACGTGCCAGACGAGATTGTGATGGCTTCATAGGTGGTTGCAAGATCGATACCGGCCGCTTTCATCGTCACCATCGCCTCACTTAAGGTCAAAAGGTTCGCCGTCGCCAAATAGTTGGTCATCACTTTTAGAACAGAGGCCGTTCCGATTTCGCCTGTATGCAAAACACGCCGCCCCAGCGTGGTTAGCAGCGGCAGCATGCGGTCGAACGTGGCGCGATCACAGCCCGCAAAGATCGAAATATTGCCCGTCGCCGCCCGGTGGCACCCGCCTGAAACGGGGCACTCAATGGCAAAGGCGCCTTTTGCTTGGACACGTGCGGCAATGCGTTTGATCTCGCCCTCATCTGTTGTCGACATTTCGGCCCAGATCTTGCCCGCGCCCAGACCAGCGATCACGCCGTCTTCGGCTTCCATAACCTGCGAACAAGCTTCGGGTGAGGGCAAACAGGTGATCACGACGTCGCAGGTTTCAGCCAACTCCTTGGCGCTGTCTGCACGCCCCGCACCACGGCTGACAAAGTCTGCAACAAGCGCGTCGTTCAAATCGCGCACGGTAAGATCAAACCCATTGCGTAAGATTGAGCCTGCCAGTTTACCGCCAACATTTCCAAGCCCGATAAAGCCGATTTTCATAGTGCGTTTCCAATCCTCAACAGCGCGCAGCCCAAAAGTGACCTTTGGGCACGAATTCTTTGATCTCTAAAACAATAACTTACACCCCAGCGTTGCCCGAAGTGCCGCGATCAGCTGATCGAGTGTTTCTGAGCTTGTATAGGTGCCGCCCGTATCATCCGCCAAACACCGAGACGCGCTGACTGAAACTGTGTCATCACTTTGACTGTTCCAGGAAAAGAACGCACTTCTGACCTTGAAACCAATCACATGCACAGTTGTGTCGACGCCATCATTGCGCAGCTCATTGGCCAAAGCGCAGGGCTGGCCGCCGCAAGTTTCCTTGCCATCGGTGACCAACACGATTGTGGCAGGGGCCTTGCGATAGTCTAATGTCTGTGCAGCAATGCGTACCGCTTGCGTCAAGGGCGTGCTTCCGGCGGGCGCAAGCCGGTCCACGGCCGCAACAATCGCCCCACCCGCTTGGTCCATCGGCGCGAACCGCAAATCCAGGCCCGTACAGTCATCCGCGCCATTCGGGCCATAGATCACCAATCCAAGTCTTCGGGACTTGGCAATTTCCGGAATGGCCTCGGCCATAGCGCGGCGCGCTTCGAAAATCCGGGGCTCATTCAAATCGTTAAATCCGATTTCCGCCATCGACCCGGACCCGTCAAACACGATCATCGCATCCGCCATACAATTGTCTGTCGCAATGGCGCGGGTGCTAATCAGTGTAATCAAGATCGCAGGTGCTATGTGCCGAAAGACTGCGTGCTTTTTGACCATTTAAAATCGCCGCCCGTCGCCCGACACCCGCGCGCGGACAACACCCGTAAAGAACTGTTGCAACTTATTTGCCGCTGAACGGCGCGGCATATGATGGACTTCTACAGGCAGAGACGTGGTCCAAGACGCTGTCTTTGCGTCCGTCAAGATTGCGCAAGGCAAAGGCCCGTATGTCCGTTCGATGTCTTGATAAAGATCCAATCCGTTCACCGCGTCATCAATCACCACAGCATCTGGCCTTATTTGCACTTCTTCAAGGATCGACACCGCATCCAAGGTGCCCTGCGCATGGATCACTGTTCCACCAAAGCCTTCGATAATGTCAGACAAACGCTGTGCGTTCACAGGGTCGGTGGCCATCAACAAAAAGAGTTCACCGTCAGGGCCCTCAGCCCCTACGATATTGTGGCGGGGCGCGCTCTTTGACAGTCGAACCGGTGCAATTGGAATTTCAACGGAAAAACAGCTGCCGACACCCGGTTCAGACCACAGATTAAACGCATGATCCAATCCTTTGCAGGCCCGCTCAACGATGGCCAGTCCCAGTCCCAAGCCCAAATCTGCTTTCGTGGACGACACCCGTTCGAATTCGCGAAAAATTGTCGATTGATCCTCGGGTGCGATGCCGCAGCCGGTGTCCCAAACCTCAATCCGCGCGACATCCCCATGACGGCGCACCCCAGCCAGAATGCGCCCGCCATCTGTGTAGCGGATGGCATTGACGAGCAAATTTTGAACGATCCGGCGCAAGTATCCTGGATCACTGATCACGGTCAGGCTGCTGTCGATCACTGAAAGACAGTTGCCTTTCTGCTGCGCCACCGGGGTCAATTCGTTGCGAAGGGGCGTCAAAACCTGGGACAAGCACAGCGGTTGCACATCAAACGCGACCTTGTCCGAATCCAGTTTTGAAATGTCCAAAAGTGAGGAAATGAACTGCTCAACACTGTTCAGCGCCATTTCAGTTTTTTGTATCACATCCTGCGCCGATGGTGTTTCGATTTGCTCAGACAATGAGGACACGAACAATTTGGCCGCTGACAAAGGTTGCAACAGGTCATGACTGGCCGCCGCAACAAAACGGGATTTCGAGGCATTCGCGCGCTCGGCTTTGGCCAAAGCCAGGCCCAATTCATTGGTACGGTCTTGAACGCGTTGCTCTAACAGTTCGTTCATATCCGACAAGGCGCGCGCGGCGGCGCGCTCGGCGGTGACGTCGGTAAAGCTGATCACAAATCCGCGGTCCGGCATTTCTTGCGCAAACACATTGTATCTGCGGCCCCTGTTGCGACTGACTTCAAAGAAAATCGGCTGACGTTCGGTCCGCCGGTTGGCCCACCGCTTTAAGTCTGGCGCATCAAAGTCGCCTTCAAACACCAGCTTATCTTTTAGGTGATCAAAGAGCAGCTCAAATTGCATACCCAAAGCGGCTTGTCCGGGCATGCCTGCCATCAAATCTTCCATCTTAGAATTCAAACCGACCAAGGTAAGGCTGGTATCAAAAATGCACACCCCTTGATTGAGATGATCTAACGTTGCCTGCAAGATCCCGGCTTGCTCATCGCGCATTTTGTCGCGTTGCTGACGCTCGCGTCGGATGATTGCGGTGACATCGGTTTGCAAGATCACGGTGCCACCCCGCGAGGTGCGATGCTCGCTGACCCGAAGCCAGCGGTCTTGTTTAAGCTGGACGTTAAACACCACATGGTCTTGGCGATGCATACTTAGTCTTTGTGCCGCCCATTCAGAAGGCAGCTGAGACTTCGGCAAGTCCAGATGGTCGCTTTGCGAAATCAAGGTGACATAGGCCTCAAAGCTAAGCCCTGGAACCAGATCGCCTTCGATGTCCATCAGATCCCGGCAAAAGCGGCTGTTGGACAGAACCAACCCATCGCGTTCTTCAAACAGCGCAAAACCTTCGCTAATCGTCTCAATGGCCTCGGTTAGGTTCGAGCGCGCTTTTTCCGTTTCGTCGTTGGCAATTTCCAGACGGGCGTTGGATTCCTGTAATAAATCCAACGCCCGTTCAAGATCATGGGTACGCTCGCGCACTTCGGTTTCCAGCAAGGCCGCGCGTTCAAATTGCTGATAGGCCAAACCCGCATGTTCGTTGTTTTGTTCGACCCGCCGCATCAAAGACTGCGTGATTTGCAGCAGCTTTTCGTTTTGACGCGCGACTGTATCGGTGGGATTTATCAGGGACACGCGCGGCTACTCAACATCTGCATAGATCGCAACGCCGCTCATAGTGTGATTGACATGCAGGGGCCCGATTTGTTCGCCATAGGTCGAAAACCCCGTGACATTATGCGCGACCAAAATATCGGAAAGATCCCGGCTCATTTGGTTTTGTTCCGCCTCAATCCGGCGCAAAATGCAATCACAGCCCAAGATATGCGCAGGCCGCCCAGCATCTGACAGCTCTGTCAGTTTCGCGCGCAAATGCGTCGCCATGTTTTGTGGCTGGGCAACTGTCAGCACCATGCCTTCGTCAATCGCCGAAAAGAACACCAATTCCCCAGCCTCATTGACCTGCTGGATCGCGCGCACATGATGCGAGCCACCAATACGCACCACAACCGGATGTGACGCAAAGGTAAATTGGTCCAGCTGATCGGGGTCTTTGCCAACGATGCGCGCATATTCACGCGCCGCCGGTTCGGCGTTAATCGATTTGACAATACGATGTCGCGGATCTGCCTGCGTGACCACCATTTTCTGATCTGTTGGCATCAGGTGATCCAAGCTGAACACCTTGGTTCTGAACTGGCTACGCACCATCGACAGCACCGCAGCTTTCTGCGCAATGCGCCCGTTCAGCGACACCAAAGTCTGTCGAAAATCGGTGCCATCCCCCGCCGAACCCCCAAACACGGGCATGTCGCGCAGCGCGGGCCATATTGTTGCGCTAAGGGCATCTTCGCTGAGCGACAGACCATCAACGACCAAAAACGCAAACCCATTTGTTTTGTCCAAATGCCGCTCTTGCAGCCCGACACGTTCCAGCGCGATCCGATCAATAAGGGGCTCTGGTTTCAGATCATCAATATCTTCAATCATCAACGACGTGGTGGCAAACCCTGAGGCGGGAAAGCCAACGGCCATAATCTGGCCCTCATCATACCCAACATCTGTGATCTCACCGGCGGTCGTACACGCCACGACATCTACGTTCGGATAAAGCCTGTTGGCCTCGGCCACGACTGCTGCAAAGTCAGCTTTGGGCGAGACAAACAGCGCCAGCAGGCTAAAGACCTTAGCGCCAAATTGTGACTTGATCTGCGTGACAGGTGCATCCTGATTACAGGCCACGAACGCCGTGCATAGCACATCAGATTGCACCTTGTCGGCCTGAGCCGCGAGGTCCTCAACACCGCCATTCGCTAACATGGTTCATAATCTCCCTTGAGGGGATGTTATTGCGCTCACTCGGCGCTTGGCAAGACCTTTGCAAAACGGGCGTCTTGCGCCACCAAAACGGCCTGAGTGCGACTTTGCACGCCAAGTTTGCGCATAATCGCCGTTACATGCGCTTTGACTGTGGTTTCAGCAATCGTCAGATCATATGCGATTTGCTTGTTCAGCTTGCCTTCGCAGATCAAATCCAAGATCCGCGCTTGTTGGTTGGTAAGCGACGACAGCCGCGCCATTGTGTCGTCCTGGTCACTGGTCGTCGTACTTTCAATATATCCCGCAGGTTTAAATACATCGCCCCGTTCGATATGTTCAATCGCCTCTTTGAACACAGCGCGTGGGCTGTGTTTTGGAACAAACCCCGAGGCCCCGGCCACAATGGCACCGCTGATAATCGCATTATCCGTCATCGAAGACACGATAATCACGGGGGTCTGCGCGGCCTGTCGTTTCAGTCGGATCAGGCCGTCCAAACCGCTGACGTCCGGCAAATTGAGGTCTAGTAAAATAATCGACGGGGGCTCTGTGGTGTCCAGCAACCCAAGGGCATCTTCAAGGCAATCCGCCGTCTTAATCTTGCTGAAATCAGCAACAGAGCGCAACGTCAGTTCCAAAGCATCGCAAAACAGCGGATGGTCATCCACAACAAGCGCCCATCCCCGCATCGCTTGTGGTTTGAGGGGTTTTGAGCTGTCTGACTGAAGTGCGTGCATAAGCCTTGTTACCCCAGATTCAAGCCCCGCGTCACTTGGCAAAAGGTCTTATGCCGTCCAATTTGGACATAAAAAAAGGCGCGCAGCTTTTCAGATACGCGCCTTGATCGTGTTGGTGGGTTTACTTCGAGGCCAGCTCAATCGGCAGACGGAATGTCCACAGCAAGCCACCTTGGTTGAGGTAGTTCACCTTTTTGGCAACTTCACCGCCCCAAAGTGGAACCGCGCCGCCCCAACCGGAAATGACGGTCACGTATTGCTCGCCGTCTTGCTCCCATGTGATTGGCTGACCGATGACGCCGGACCCTGTCTGGAAGGACCACAGCTTTTCACCGGTTTCATCATCAAAGGCGATGAATTCACCTTCGGGCGTACCGGTAAACACCAAACCGCCGGCAGTTGTCATAACACCGCCCCAAAGAGGCGCGTTGTTTTTGAACTCCCACTTCAAATCGCCCGTGTCAGGGTCAATCGCCTTCAGGCTGCCAATATGGTCATCATAGTTTGGCTTGATCGTGAAGCCCGAGCCCAGATAGGCCGCACCTTTTTTGTAGGAAATCGGCTCGTTCCAGATATCCATGCCCCACTCGTTGGACGGCACATAGAACAGTCCCGTTTTGGGCGAGTGCGCCATTGGCATCCAGTTCTTACCACCCAAGAACGAGGGGGACGCAAACACGACTTCACCCTTTTTGCCGTCTGCCGCTGCCGCTGGATCACCGGGGCGGTTGCCCTCGACAAAAATCGGGCGGCCTGTGTCGTCGATACCTTCAGCCCAGCTAATGTCTTTCACGAAAGGTGTGGCGGACACAAAAGCCCCGTCTTCGCGGTTCAAGACATAAAAGAACCCGTTCCGGTCCGCCGTTGCAAAGCGCTTATTGCCCGTGCGGTCTTCATAGGCGACGACTTCGTTCACACCGTCATAATCCCAACCCTCACGTGGGGTGGTCTGGTAGTGCCACTTGATTTCGCCCGTTGCCGGATCAATCCCAATGCGCGACGCCGCATATAAGTTATCGCCCGCATTGCCGTCCGTTGGCGTGCCGGCATTGCGCAAATGGCTGTTCCAAGGGGCCGGGTTGCCGGTGCCAAAGACCAACGTGTCCGTGTCCGCATCATAGGATCCACCAAGCCACGTCGCACCGCCACCCGTTTTCCACATATCACCAGGCCAAGTCGCATTGAGCGTACCGGTCATGGTGCTTTCTTCACCATTCAGCATCCCCATATGACCTTCGATCACAGGGCGGTCCCACACCAGGTCACCCGTTTCAGCATCACGTGCCTGAACAGCGCCCACAATCCCGAATTCACCGCCCGAATTGCCCGTGATGATCAAACCATCCACAATCAAAGGCGCGGCGGTATAGCTGTAGCCTGCCTTGTAATCGGCGATTTTCTTGTTCCAGACAACGTCCCCTGTTTTCTGATCCAGCGCCACAATGCGCGCATCTAGCGTGCCGAAATAAATCTTGTCGCCGTAAATCGCAGCACCCCGGTTGACCACATCACAGCACGGCAGAATGCCTTCGGGCAGGCGCGCATCATATTGCCACAGCTCTTTGCCGCTTTTGATGTCAATCGCGTACATCCGGCTGTAGGACCCGGTGATATACATCACGCCATCATGCACAATCGGCTGAGTTTCTTGGCCGCGCTGTTTTTCGCCGCCCAAACTAAAGGCCCAAGCAGGCACCAAGTTTCGGACATTGTCCTTGTTCAACATATCCAGGGGAGAATACCGTTGCAGGTGTCGCCCCATTCCGTTGGTCAACACATCCCCCGTGGATGCCGCGTCGTTGGCCAGCATTGCTTCGGTAACACCGCCATGCCCATCCGAAAAACCCGCGCTCGCCAGCATGCTGATTGATGCTGCGATAATGAACCTGTTCATACTTCAGTCTCCTCCCTGTGCCCATGTCGCGGGCGTATCATTCGGGTCGCGCGCACTCGATCTGGCGCAATTATCCCTGTGCACAGTATTCGCCTAAAGCGAGTTTTGAGATATTGAACATTGGTCGTAAGACCCCGCAGCCCTTGACATGGCTTTCGACAGGGCACCCCTACAACCTTCGTCGCGCTGCGACTCACGCAGAACTCCGCTATCCTTGTTGCAAAGGAGACACAGATGAAAATGACAGCGTGCCTGTTGGGGTGTGTACTCAGCACCAGCGCGGTGGCGGAAACGAAGACGGTCTACGGGGCAGATTTGAACGGCACTCGGATCAAGATCGCAACGCTCAACATCACCCCGTCTGGGTCCTATGACCTTACGCTGCATGCGGCGTCTTTCAGCGATCATTTCCTGTCCATGCGTCCCTTTAAGTGCTTGGAAGGCCCTAAGAAACACTGGTGTCATGTCCCCTACCCTTATGAAATCAAACGCAATATCTCGACCGAATTGACAGATCTGGAATATGATTTCCTGTTCGTTTGGAAGGGCGCGAACGAATATGGGATCAATATGTGGAACGGGGTATATTACCAGCTTGAACAAACTGGGGACCGGATCACAGGGACCCTGCATGAAATGGATATGGACGTTCTGTCAGCGCCCCCCGAAGCTGGCGAGCTGCGCCCCCTGGCTGCAAAACACTTGCATGACAGCGATCCCGAAAGTCATTGGCTGCCCTATCTTGTGATCGAATAGCGCCTTTGGTCGTATTTGCCTGCCCTTTGAATTGGCTACTCTGGCCCGCAACAGGGAGGCTTCTTATCATGTTCATGAAATCCATTGCCAGCGCGGCACTTGCTGCGATCTTGGCCACATCCACGTGGGCAGAAACACCGACGTTGCGCGCCGCGGTTCTAAAATTCGGCACCGTGAATTGGGAGCTGAACACGATCAAGCACCACGCCTTGGATACGGCCAATGGGTTCACGCTGGACGTGCAAGGTATGGCGGGTGGATCTGCAGCCAAAGTGGCGTTTCAGGGCGGTGCGGCGGATGTGATCGTCTCGGATTGGCTCTGGGTTGCGCGACAGCGGGCGGCGGGCAAGGACTATGTATTCATTCCCTATTCCAAGGCCGTGGGCGGCGTTTTGGTGGGCAAGGACAACCCAGCACAAAGTCTGGCAGATCTTAAGGGGTCCAAGATCGGGATCGCAGGGGGTCCGTTGGACAAAAGTTGGCTGATCTTGCAGGCCTATGCGGAAAAGAATTACGGAATGGACCTGGCCGCAGAGACCGAGCAAGTCTATGGCGCGCCCCCCTTGATCTTTAAATCAGCGCTGTCAGGCGAGGTCGGCTCGGCGATCAATTTCTGGCATTTCATGGCCAAAATGGAAGCGTCCGGCATGCGCAAGTTGGTTGACGTGTCCGAAGCGGCCAGCGATCTGGGGCTGGATCCCAACACGCCGCTGCTGGGATATGTCATCAAAGGCGAGCTGCTGCGAGAGAACCCCGAACTGGTCAACGGCCTGGCCGCTGCATCACGCGCGGCCAAAGACCTGCTGGCCGCGGATGACAGCGAATGGGCGCGTCTTCGCCCCAAAATGAACGCCAAGACGGACGCGCAATTTGAGGGTCTCAAGGCCGGATTTCGCGCAGGCATCCCGGCACCCGGTCCCATTGACGAGGCCGCGGCAGGCAGGATGCTTGAGCTGATGGTGAAACTTGGTGGCGAAGAGCTATTGGGCAAAGCTACAGAACTGCCCGACGGAACATTCCTGCAAAACGGCAGCTGAATGCTGAAGCAAGTGCCGACCAATCGCGCAAAACAAGACCCCGCAGATCTGGTCTTGGACCTGCGTGTCAGCGGGTTACAGATTGGATCGACAGCGGTTCTGGGTGACATAGAGCTGTCTGTGGAGCGCTCCGAAACGCTGGCTTTGGTCGGCCCGTCCGGTGTCGGCAAGACCTCATTGCTGCGCATCATCGCCGGGCTTGAGCCGCGCTATCAAGGTCGTTGCGACGTCAGTGGCCAAGCGGCGATGGTGTTTCAAGAACCGACCTTGCTGCCCTGGCGTAGTGTGGCAGACAATATCTGCCTAACAACAGGCGTGTCGCGGTCTGAAGCCGAAACAGCCCTTGCCGAGGTCGGCCTGGCCACGCGCGGAAATGACTATCCAAACACGTTGTCCCTTGGGCAACAAAGGCGACTGTCATTGGCCCGAGCATTCGCATGCAAGCCGGATCTGTTGCTGATGGACGAGCCTTTCGTGTCACTGGATCCAGAGCTTGTGGAAGAGATGATGGCGCTTTTTATGACCCTGCGTCGCGCGCATAATGTGACGACGATCTTGGTCACCCATGTCGCCGAGGAAGCCAAGCGTCTGGCCAGTCGTATTGTCACATTGGGCGGTACCCCGGCTGTGATCCGCGACGGTGATAATCTAGGTTAAGACGGTCGTAAAATCAAAGAGCGCCCTAAAACAAAGGGGCGTATTTCCAGTTATCCGCGTCGGGCGTGACCTCATCCAAATCGTAGTCCGCACCCTGAAGCCGCTTTGCAATCTGCAAGCCATCGCGCGCCGCTTCATCGACAAACTGACGGCCCAAATCCTCATTGCGCGCAATGCCGTGCCCGCGCATCAGATCCAAACCGTGGTTAAACTTGCCCACCGGATCCCCGGCATCTGCGGCGCGTTTGTTCCAAGTGGCGGCCGCATCTGGATCGTACTCTCCCGCCAGCCCATTGTCGTCCAGCTGGCTCATCCAAGTCATCGCCCCCGTGTAACCCGCCTCGGCGCAGGCCTCAAAGATCAAACGGGCCGTCGCGTGATCGCCGGATTTCGTCATCATATAACCGCTGGCGCAGATGTTCATATCGATCTCACCGCGCTCTAGCCGGGCAATATTGGACCCCCAGGTCATCTCTTCAGGATTGGTCGTGCCCAG
>JBGCEM010000102.1:0-8107 GCA_045106335.1 Paracoccaceae bacterium
ACGACGCCGCGCCCCATGCCCGACCAAAGCTGGAACAGCTCTACTCCATATTCATTGGACAGATCAGACATGGCGTTGATATGATATGCGAATAGATCAGTGTCATCGGTGTATTCGCCGAAATACACCCCCATCAAATGCATGTAACACTTGGAAATGATACTGTCGGTAAGTTCAGCATATTTCTTACAACGCTCAAAGACCTCCTGCGCCTGACGAGTTTTACCGCGCCAGAGATAGCACAAGGAATACAGCCCGAAGGTCCCAACACCCAGATCCTGACCATATTGATTGGCGAGCCCAAGGTGGATTTTAGGATCAAAGAGTTCAGCTGCACGGTCAAAAAAAGGTTGTGCGCGATCCACATCTCCGACGATCCAAAGGGCGGCGGCATAGGACCTGTTCGCGACCACGGCAGGTGCCGTTTCAGGGGCAGCCTCGGCCAAATCAACAAAGGACTGTCCATTACGCAGAGCCTCATTATGCTCACCGCGAGCATAACGCGAAACCGACAGACCATAAAGAATTGAAAACCTTGTCGGCGTCTTACCAAGCTTATCATCAAGCGACAGGGCATCAAGGAATGACGATTTGGTTTCGTCAGACGCCCAGCCAAGGACCGACATATAGGCAACGCTCAGCTGCGTCTGAAGCGACAAGCAACGCTTTATGGCCGCTCGATCATCCATGTCCAATTTCGGATGCAAAAGGCCGATGGCGTGTTTGAAATGTGTGGTTCCTTCACTGAATGCGGGGCGTGCAATTGCAGCTTTGGCGGACGCTTCCCACAGGTCGATGGCGCGGTCCGTCAGGCCTGCGGCTTCAGCGTGGGTTGCCAAGAGTTCCGGTGCGGTATCCGCATCCGCTTCGAGGGCAGATAGAACGTTGGTGTGGATCGCGCGGCGACGTTCCTTGAGCAGGCTGCTATAGGCCGCGTCCCGGACAAGCGCATGTTTGAAGGTATAGGTGGCTTCGGGCGGAAGGCCGCGACGATAAATCAACTCGGCAGAGATCAAGCCATCAAGGGCGGCGCTCAGATCCTCCTCTGGCAGAAGGGAGGTTTTCGCAAGCAGACCATGTTTGAATTCACGCCCGATACAAGCGGCGTTTTGCGCCACTTCTTTGATCGGTTGTAGACGGTCAAGACGCGCCATCAAGCTATCGTGCAGGGTCGCGGGAATGGCGACCTCGCTTAGCGGGCCGTCCAAAACTAATTGGTCTCCGACTTCTTTCAGGGCATCCGACTCAAGAATTGTCTTGGTCAACTCTTCGACAAATAGGGGTACGCCATCGGTGCGTGTGACAATAATATCGGTAATTTCATCCGGCAGCGTTTTGCCATGCGTCAGCTTGGCTGCGATCGCAGAAATCATATCGCGCCCCAGCCGGTTCAGCGTCAGACGGGTGACACTTGGATGTCCACCAAAACCATAATCAAAGGTTGGACGCGCAGTGGACAATACCAATATCGGCTGATCTGTGATCGCATCGAGCAAAAGCTCCATCAACTCGAGCGACGTTGGATCAATCCAGTGCAAGTCTTCCCAGATTACCAAAATAGACTTGTGCTGCGCTTGCTTGACCATCTGGCCAACAAGTATTTTCATCAATTTCGTGCGTTGCTGGGCTGGGGTCAAATGAAGCACACCGTATCTATGTGCACCATCAATCCCAAGCATCCCAGACACCGACGCCATGACCTCAGGCTCGCCGCCAATAAGCGCCTCAAGTTTATCGAGCCGCTGATCTACTGTATCCTCTGTATTAAAGCCCGCAGCAAAACTCATCTGCTGAATAACCGGGTAAAAGGCGCTTTCGACATGGTAGGGCGAGCATTGACAGGTAATGCGCAAATGATCATCCGATGCAACGGCATCAATCAAGGCGCGCGTGATCCGGGATTTGCCGATCCCAGCCTCGCCACTGACGATAACCAATTGCCCTTGGTTCTCCCGCGCCAACCCCCAACGCTCTGAGATAAGCTCGATCTCACGATCCCGGCCCACAATTGGGGTCACAGCACCCGACTGGCGCGCGGCAAACCGGCTTTCGTTTTCTGCCGCTCCCTGCACAAGGAACGCTTCGACAGGCTTACCGACGCCCTTCAGATCTTGCGCACCAAGGGCTGTCAATTCGAACGCGCTTCCCAACAGTGGCAGTGTTTCTGCGGGTATTACCAACTGGTTCAGGCCCGCAACCCCTTGTAAGCGCGCCGCCAAATTGGGTGTTTCACCGACGACTGCCGCCTCTTGTGTCGCACCACTGCCAATCAGGTCACCGACGATCACGACACCTGTTGCGACACCGATCCGGGTGGCCAGCGCCCTGTCGTCTGGCAGTTTCGTTTTCGCGATCGATTCAATGATCGACAGCCCGGCAAGTACGGCGCGTTCGGCATCATCCTCACCTGCGCGTGGCCAGCCAAAATAGCACAGCACACCATCGCCCATAAATTTCGCGGTGAAGCCTTCGAACCGCCCGATAATTCCGGCGACAGTGTTCTGGTAGCCCGTGATGATGTCGCGCATATCCTCCGCATCAAATTGCGTGGCCATTTCTGTCGAATTGGCGAGGTCAACGAACATTACAGTCAGGTGTCGACGTTCGGCGTCTGCAGTCAGATTGGGTTCCGAAGGCCCGGTTGCCGAGCTGTCGTCTGGTGCATACAGATTGATTGCTTTCCAGATTTTCCGCCGCGGCCCAAGAGGCAGCCCCAGTTCTTTCAGATCATCCTCTACAAGATCAAAAAGGGTCTCAAAATCGACTTCCGCCGCCTCAAACGACGGTGCATATTTTTCTAACCCAAGATTTGCAAGCCAATCGCAAACATCCCGCATCTAAATCCCTTAAACTGAAGGCATAATAGGCAACATAATTTCACTGGTGTTTGTCTAGCTCATTTTGAAGGGAAGCGTCTAGTGCGGTAAAATAACCGTTGTTTTGGCAAAAAAACCTGGAGACGTTCCCGAAACCGGCCATTCGGACTTTGTGCCCAAAAATGGCACAAAATCCCGCATACTGGTCCTTGGAGCGGGATGCAGCGAAAGTCTGCTTTGAGCCCGACTGCGCCAATGGATCATTTCGCAAACCAGGCCAGGGTGCTACTTTTCGTTCCATACCGCCATTGCATTGCCGCCCGGCTCTTTAAATTCGAAACGTCGACCTCCGGGGAACGCGTAAATCTCTTTTGTGATCTCTGCGCCTGCGGCTTTAACAATCTCAAAGGCGCTTTCGAGATCATCTGCCTTCAATACGATCAAAGGAGATCGCAGCTTGCTTCGTTCAACACCACCGCCCAGACCTGCATCTTGAATGTCGCGGTAGTCTGGCCCGTATTCCACGAAACTCCACCCAAACGCCTTAGCAAAGAAGGACTGCGTTGCCTCCAGCTCAGGCGACGAAAACTCAACGTAGTCAATCTTCATGTTCTGTCCGTCTGTCATTTGTGTTTTCCTTTCATACCCTCTCCGTTAACTTATCCAGAGAGATCGTGTTGTCGATCACGATCATAGGCGAAGGGAAGATGATGTCTAAACAAGGAACTGTGGGCTACATCTGTGGGTAGATGAGTAACGCAGGCCACATCACGCATCGTAAGATGTTTGGGGAATAAGGGTCTGCTCCGGTAGTGGGCTAGATCATATGCAAGCGAACACGCATTCTTGCAGTGTGCGGCAAAGGTGTCGAAAGAGTCGGCTAAGGGATTACTCAGATCGTACAGTAGCCGCGCACAGCATAAGCACCGGCTGTGCCCCACGAAATCTCTGGTGCGTCGCAAAGAGAAATAAGATCGTTCGGGCAATTCGCAACATATCTAAAACCGTTAGTTTCTCCGAACTTTGAACTCTCAATTTTCATATTAAGTGTTCCAAGCTCTTAGCGATATTGCCGGAGGAATTCAAACAATCATTGTCACCCAATTCGCTGATTCCATGAAAGATATTCTCTTCGCGTTTTGACTTGCTTGACTAAATGACTATCGATATTGCAAGTTCCTTTGAGCAGGTAAATGGTGGGTTTTTAGAGGTATGGAAAAGTTTCTCTTCAGAAATGTAAAAATCTGGCTGGTTTTGTTCCTTTTAGTGTTGGGGATGATCGGCTCAGTGCTGTTCTCGTCCCTCGTGGTCCATCGGATGCAAGGTGGGAATAAACTGCCTGGGCTTTCAGGAATGGCGCTTGAGGTTGCGAGATTTCCAATCACAGTTGTAAACTTGATTGGTGGCGAACAAAAAATTGATATGCACGAAATGACGGATCGTTTTCAGGGTGAACCAGGCGGTTTTAGCTTTTTCGAGGGCGCATCAGAGCGGCACTATGTCTTGCTGTCTAGGTACGATGGTGACATAGGTGCCAGCGTCGTTGAGTTGATCCGGGAAGGCGAAGCCGAGGTACTGCACAGGTGGGTCTTTGACGACGCGGACGCGCTAGCTTTTGACAGTCAAAACCCTTTTATCATTCAGCCGAACCAATCACAGTCAAACACGCGGCGGATCGTGCACCCATGGCTGACTGAGGATGGATCGCTCTATGCCCATAGCCATTTCGGTGCGATGTACCTGTTTGGTCACTGCGGCGAGGTTGATTGGGTGAATGCTGAGTTTCAATACCACCACAGTCTGGAGCGTGCCGCTGACGGCACCTACTGGAGTGTCGGCACGACAACTCCGGACATTCAAGGTCAAGGCTTAGACTCGACATTTCGAGACAATCGCGCAATTCAGTTGAGCCCCGAGGGCGAGGTGCTGTTTGACAAGTCTGTTATGGAAATTCTTGAGAAGGCAGGTCTTCTTAACCTGACGTATGACTACGATACCTACCAGAGGGATCCGATCCATCTGAACGACATCCAACCAGTATATACGGACGGTAATGTCGCGAAACGTGGTGATTTGTATTTGAGTCTTGGGCATCTGAACATGGCGATGCTGTATCGCCCTTCAACAGATGAGTTGGTCTGGTGGACCCAAGACTACATGATGCACCAACACGATATTGACATCATTGGACCAGACACAATTCAGCTATTCGACAATCGACGCAAGACAGGCCCCGATGGTCAGCCAATGACGATTAGTAACAACGAGATGCTACGGTTCGATTTACCTAACAGGACCGGAAAGCCGTTTATGACGGAGCAGATGGCGTCGCTCGACGTAAAGACCCAAAATCAAGGCCTTGCAGACGTCATTGAGGGAAGCGGGATCATGATGGAGGACACCAATGCGGGACGCTTGGTTAAGTTTAATGATACGGGCGAGCTGGACTGGACCTATCTTAACCGGTCAAACAATGGACGAGTGTGGACCTTAAACTGGTCACGATATTTGCCTAAGGACGTGGGTGATCAGGCACTTGAAGCACTAAGGATTTCACAATGCAAAAACTAATATTTTCACTTCTGGCCCTTTTGGCCATGTCATCGCCGGCCGTTGCATATATCGGCCCGGGCATGGGTGCTGGTGCTGTCGCCGTTGTCGCCGGAGTGATAGGAAGCATTTTTCTCGCGATTTTCGCAGTTTTGTACTACCCTATCAAACGCTTGATTAAATCGAAGAGAAAGCCGGGATCGGGCGCTCAAAACGAAACATCTGGTGAGTGATGCTGGTTTGGTTTTTGCTTGTATTAACGTCAGTGTTGGCAGTTGAAGTTGCTCTTAGGTTGCCGCTGTCAACGACTTTGAGCCGGCTTGCAAAACACGGCCAGAGGGCTGCTCACATTCTTCGTTCATCGCGCATCTCGGACCATTGGAAAGAGAAGGCCATTCCGAAGCACGCCTTTCGAATCTTCAAGGCGTCTTTGCAATTGCTGGTGTTTCTAGTTTTGGTACTGGCCCCGTTCATTATACTGGACCTTTTAGGTAGAGCCGTTGAGGCTGATCTTTTGGAGAATTTAGTTACTGTTTGGGGCACCCTCGCGTCCATTCTGATTGCGTTTATCTATATTGCCCTGCGGCGGCGATCTAAGAATGGCTAACTATGGCCTGAGCGCACGGGTTCTGCACCATTTGGCGCTCAGCAGCGCGGCCATGTGCGAAGCACAATTCGACATCGAATGTGCAATAGAAAAACCAATCAAGGATTGTTCTGGACGCCATGTTTTCGTTTCTGGTCTGGCGCGGTCGGGTACAACAATACTGATGCGGTCCATTTTTGGCACTGGTGACTTCGCAACGCTGACCTATCGCGACATGCCCTTTGTAATGGCGCCCAACCTTTGGTCGCGCCTCCAAAGTAAATCATCGCGCTACGTGGCCGCTGCAGAACGGGCGCATGGGGACGGGATTGTTGTTGATGCAGACAGCCCTGAAGCCCTAGAAGAAGTGTTCTGGCGCGTTTTTTTGGGCGATCAGTACCTGAATTCATCCGAAGGCCTGTTGCCCCACAGCATTCCAGCTGATGTCATTGACAGCTTTCGGAAATACGTGGCGCTGATCGTAAAGAAGGCCGACGGCACGCGTTACCTGTCAAAAAACAACAACAACATTCTCAGAATCGACGGTCTCTTTGAGGCCTTTCCAAATGCGCAAGTTATTATCCCATTTCGACATCCCAACAGCCAAGCGCAATCGTTGTTTAAACAGCACCAGATGTTCTCACAGAACGATGACGCGTTCACTCACAAATACATGGCTTGGTTGGCTCATCATGAATTTGGCCGTGGGCATCGTCCCTTCGCTTTTCCCGAAGTGAACCTTGCGGGACAGGACCCTTCCACCCTCCCATATTGGATGACGCTTTGGGGAGGGGTCTATGGCAATCTGATCAGCAAATATGGGGATGATAAACGTGTGCGCTTTGTTTGCTATGAGACGCTTTCTACAGATGCGCGCGCGTGGAACACTCTGGTCGAATGGTTGTCGCTGCCAGTTGAAAGCGCCTCTGAGTTTCGCGCTGGCGCTGGCACACACCCCGACGATGACGTACCTACTAAGCTCATGCAGTTATTCGCACGGCTGAAAGAGGCCGGAAACTGATTGCTCTTAGCGACGATAGTGCATCCGAATGACCAAAGCCGCGAACCGTTACTCTGGATGCCAATATGTGCGCTCTGTTAAAAACGGAAGCCTCACTATCATCAAAACGAAAGCTGTATTTTGGTAGATCGCTTAGATCAAGCTGCGATGCAACGAACATCATCTGTGGATGGCTCGTGCACAGCAATACATTTTTGGTCGGATTTATGCATTTGTCAGAAGCAGTCAGTGTCCGGCCTGTTTGCGCGGTTCTGACTGCCGGCCCAGATGGGTTCCGCAAACCAAGTCCCTTACAGCAAGGCGGGCAATTGCGCCCAGGACATTCGATGGGGTGCCTTGGGTCTGGCGGCAGACTTATCCGCCGCTGAACGAAGACACCTAACAATCTGCCTTTAGCCGTCGAAGTACAGTAGATTTGACTGGTTGTGGCAACCGATTTTCGCTGCCGCAAGTTTGTCTTGCATAAAGCTTAAGAGCGAATTTAAGATTCATAACCACTGGCTGCTAGCTGCTTTGTTTGTTCGCAAAGGCGGCTTGGGGAGTTAGTATTGACGTCTCAATAAAATCGGAGTGTTCAAATCTACTAGAGCGAAAAGGAACTTAATTTTCGCTGAAAGGTGCTCCAAAGACTGCTAGGAGACAGGAATGGCTGTTCCATCTAGTTTCCGCGAATGGTAGTTTTGCCTGCCGACCGGCGCACATGCCGGAGAATTGCTGCACACTGCATCCATGACCGCATTGCAGGACTTTCCAAATCTCCGCCAAGGTGGCGTCAACTGGCGGTTCCGGCCATGAGCCGGCTTTGGCAAGGGAGGGGCTGCGGCATTGGTTCTCCAGAGTTAATATTCAGGCGTTCCCCCGCAATTCAGGGGCATCGAAGGTAGCAATGCAGGACAAAAACGATATTCGAGAGAGTGTCGATTGGGCTCTTTTATTTTGCAATTTCAATTTGAAGGCTAGTCCTGCCCAATGCTCCTTCTCGTCAGGAAAAGCCGTATCTGTTGACAAAAAACGTGAGCGATGCATTAATAACGATGATTTTTGACTATTTTTTAAACAAAAGTTCATCACTAAAAAGGAAGCAATTATGCGCACTTCAGTTTTCGTTTTTTCACTCATCGCACTTGTCACAAC
>JBGCEM010000103.1:0-6675 GCA_045106335.1 Paracoccaceae bacterium
GCGACGGCATGCTGCGCGGCTTTGCTTAGCGCGCCGGCGTTATTGAAGGCGTCGATTTCATCACCGGCATCAAGCCGCCGCATGAAAAGCGCTTGCACACCAGATTTGGCAGTAGCGCATGGCAAGATCAGTCTTTTTGCAGTCCGTCAGTGATTAACAACAACGGGCCTGCGGCGTGATGGCACGCTTGCCAGTTGAGAACTTTGAGCCACGTACGCCGCTATGGATGTGATAGAAGTCTTATACAATCGCCAATGCCCGCTCTGCGCTGCCGAGATCGGGCATTATGAAACATATGCAAAATCGAAACACTTACCGATTTTATTCATAGATTTGAATACGGCACAGCTTCATGAGTGGGGATTAAGCTCTGAACAAGCGGGGCGCCGCCTTCACGTGCGCAAAGGAACACAGCTGGACAGCGGGATCACTGCATTTTTACACTTGTGGCGCGCTATGCCGCGTTATGCTTGGATTGCACGCGTGGTTGACGTCCCGGGGCTGCGACATTTGGCCGAATTTGCTTATAACCGAATCTTGGCACCTTGGATTTATCGCGCCCATGTAAAACGTCAGGCACGCATTGCCTCAATGTAGGCGGCAACACAGGTGTGAACATGGCGAAAGCGGTCTCCGCCAAGTTTCTTACCCCCATACCACCGCGTAACGACGATCAGATGGTCGCTCACGCTTTCGCGTAGCAATGTGCGGATGATGACCATCCCTGCGCCGCTTTCTCCGTCATCCGCTTTGATGGGTCCTCCCGTGCTCAACACAGCACCCCATGAATTGTGTGTGGCTTTGGCGTAAGCGCGATCTGATTTCAGCAGCTTGATAGCCCTGTCGATATCACTACGATCCGAAATAGGCGTTCCACTGACCGCATATTTCGACCCTTTATCGCTCAATATTACGCCCAATCGTCGCATCCCCACTGCAATAGCGAAGCCACAAAAAGACTCAAGCGCTGTGTGATCGCTCAAAGCGCAATCATGAGGCCAAGATCGAACTCACCCTATCCAATCGCACCTTTAAATTCACGGAGCACCCCAAGACTCAACGCTAGGTTGCTAGTCAAGATATGACGGCCCGCTTATGAATTGCTGTGTATTGGTATTGGGGGATTTTGAAAATGAAAAGTGTCGCGATCACTTTCGCGGCCTTTGTCGTGTTATCGACACAGGTCTTCGCTGCACAAGTGTCTCGTTTCGAACTGACATTTGACGTTACGCAGGCACAAACCACCTGCATCGGTCCATTGGTTGAGAATGATGATGGGACCATAACACAACCCACATGCAAAAAGACCTATGATCACTTAGAACCTGATCAAATTTACCAAGGATCTCTGATCCTTACCAATATAGATGCGTCGAACCCATTTGACTTCACAACGTCGGGCTTTTGGACTGCAGCCCTTGCAAAGACAGGACAGGGGGGCGATCGAGTCCTTCAAATGTCGTGCCGGATCGCCGGGCAAATGTGCCATTCTTCTGATTTCGGAGAGTTCGGGTGGGTCAATTACGACCAACCGACACAGTCAGGGCGTATTTTTGTTGGTGGTCAGAATACAAATGAAAGTTTCAGCTGGACCGGATCGGACGGCATGATGTCTTTGATGGATGATCAACAAGAGGTGTCTCAATCCTTCAGCGCAACACTCAGCAACGTCCAAAGGCGGATTGTCTTGAATACGGGTCCGTTAAATGCAGTTCCGCTGAATGCATCTATGGGCTTTCTTGGGCTTGGTGTGTTTGCCTTTGCGCTGACGAGGTGGCGGAAAAAAGTTCACTCGGGCGTGTAACAGGCACAGAACTGGCTGTGACTTTGGCAATACATAGACTTAAGCCCACGTACAGCAAAGCCGCCGAAGTCCGCTGACGTTAAATGGCAAACCTTGACGTAAGGCGTTTGTCCAAACTCACTGCGCGAGCGCGCATTGTTTGGTGCCCAATTGCTTACAGACTGCGCGATACATGGCCACCTTTTGAAGCGAGGTGGCTGGATCACAAAAGGTTCTTAAAATGAGGCCCGCAGTGAATTAGGGCACGCCGTGCGGCACATCTGCGCTGTCCAAGCGGCATAGGGTCTTAGGATCTAACCGCTTGACCTTATGCGATTTTCGCAGCAGCTTAAATTCATGTTTCCTATTCGTGATCATAACCCGTCCGGGCGTACGCCCTTCGTCACTTATGCGCTGATTGCAGCCAATGTCCTAATCTTTCTGGGCTATTTCACCTTATTTCAGGACAATCGCGCGATAAATGCGTTCTTTAACAGCTACGGTATGTTTCCTGGACGCATAAGTTCGGGGGCCGAGTATCAAACTCTGATCACCTCGATGTTCCTGCACGGGGGATGGATGCATTTGGCGGGAAATATGCTGTTTTTATGGATTTACGGCGACAATATGGAGGACGAGATGGGCCATATGCCGTTCTTAGGTTTCTATATTTTGGCAGGCATTGCTGCGGGATTAATCCATGTCGCGTCGGCCCCCTCTAGCATGGTGCCAACCGTTGGGGCGTCGGGCGCCATTGCCGGTGTCATGGGGGGATACTTGCTGCTGTTCCCACGCGCCAAGGTCGATATCTTCGTGTTCTTGGTGGTGTTTGTACGTGTGATTCCGATTCCAGCGTTTATCGTTTTGCTGCTGTGGTTTGGGATGCAGTTCGTGGGTGGGATCGGCGCAGATCCGGACACGGGCGGTGTCGCCTATTGGGCCCATGCGGGCGGATTCGTTGCCGGTTTTCTGATGACACTGCCCTTGTGGTTGCGGCGTGGTGCAACTCAGTTTTGGATCCGCACCGATTACCATCCGCCCCATCCCGAGGCGCGATATGACTATGTCACAAGCCGGATTCCGAAGATTTCACGCAAATGATACCGACTTTAGGTATATCAGATTAACCTCTGATATTCTTTGAGAATTGTGAAAAAATTGCCTCGCATCCAACGATCATTTCACCATCTTCCAGCGGATTGCCGTTCGGTTCGATTGCTTCGATCAATGCGCCCGCTTCCTGAGCAATCAACAAACCAGCGGCAATATCCCATATGTTCAAGCGCCGTTCCCAGAAGCCGTCATACCGCCCTGCAGCGACATATGTCAGATCCAGCGCCGCAGCGCCAAAGCGGCGCACACCCGCGCAACTTGGCAACAACCTGGCCAAATCCTGCAAAGTTTGCGGCAAGTCCGCCCGGCCCGCAAAAGGCAGTCCAGTGGCGAAGACGCATTCGATCATACGGTTGCGACTTGACACCCTCAGCCGGCTCTCGTTCAACCACGCCCCGCCGCCTTTTTCCGCAAAGAACATTTCGTCTTTTGAGGGGTCATAAACCACTGCAGAAACGATTTTCCCTTTGTGTTCCAATGCGATAGACACCGCCCAATGCGGCAAGCCGTGCAAAAAATTCGTGGTGCCATCCAGCGGATCTACAATCCAGCGACGGGTCGGGTCTTTGCCGGGCTGCTCGCCGCCCTCTTCGCCTAGCCAGCCATAAGTGGGGCGTGCTTCCATCAGCTCTTCTTTAATCAGACGTTCCGCTTCAATATCGGCCTTGGATACAAAATCGCCCGCCCCCTTCATCGAAGCCTGAAGATTTTCCACTTCGCGAAAGTCTTTCGCAAGCGATCGTCCAGCCTTGCGCGCAGCCTTCATCATCACATTCAGATTTGCACTGCCTTGCATGGCACGTCCTCGCAAAATTGGGGTGTCAGGCCGCGTCCCTACACCTGTCCTGGGCGCCTCGCAAGGACCCCATCGTGGATGAGTTCATTGCGATTGCAGTTTCCGCGCCTCTTGCCTGGCAAACTTGATCAATTTTTGCATATATTCCATCTGTAAATCGTCAGACCGGACCGCTGCGTAGAGGGCGCGCGTCACACCGTTCTTGGTTAACGGACGCGTCACGTAATCGGACGAATACTTCACCTCGCGCACCACCCAATCGGGCAAGACCGCCACACCGCGCGCCGAGGCGACCAACAGCAAGATCACCGCGGTTAGTTCAACTTGCCGAATGGCCGCCGGTTCGACCTTAGCCGGGATCAACAGTTGCGAAAACACATCCAAACGTTGGCGTTCAACTGGATAGGTGATCAGCGTCTCACCGCGAAAATCCGCCGCGTCAACATACGGCTTTTGCGCCAGGGGATGTTTACTTGAAGCAACAAAAACCGGTTCATAATCAAAGAGCTCAACGAATTCTACGCCAGGGATATCTTCGGGATCCGACGACACCACCAGATCGACCTCTTCTTTTAACAAGGCCGGCAACGCATCAAAGGCAAGCCCGGGGCGGATATCCACATCCACGTCCGGCCAAGTCTTGCGAAACAGCTCAAGCACCGGGAACAACCATTCAAAACAGGCGTGACACTCTATCGCGATATGCAACCGACCTGCACTGCCATCGCGCAGGCTTGCAAATTCCGCCTGGATTGCTTCGACTTGCGGCAGCACTTGTTCGGCAAGTCGCAACAAACGTTTACCCGCCGCCGACAACCGCAAGGGCTTTGAACGCCGAACAAACAGCTCGACCCCGGCCTGATCCTCTAAACCTTTGATTTGATGGCTTAAGGCAGATTGCGTGATATGCAAAACGTCAGCAGCACGGGCCAAACCACCGGCTTCATGGATTGCCTTGATCGTGCGCAAGTGTCGAAATTCGAGGTGCATGAATGAGCCGCTTTCATGTTTATGATTAGATTTATGAATTTGTTTCACATCCTCGCCTGTGAGACAACCGCACAGCATCTGCCGGAGACCCCTATGCCCACGCCCAACGTTTCGTTTGAGATTTTTCCACCCGCCTCCCTGCCCGCTTCGTTCAAATTGTGGGACAGTTTGCACCGGTTGCAGGCGTTTAATCCAAAATATCTCTCGGTGACTTATGGCGCTCAAGGCGGCGCGCAAGATCGTACCCGCGACGCCGCTTTGGCTGTGATGGAACAAACCGGTTTGCCGGTCGCCGCACATTTGACCGCCGCGCGCGCCAGCAAAACGGACGTTTTGACCCGTGCGCAAGGCTTTGCCCAAGCAGGCATTCGCGATATCGTCGCCCTGCGCGGCGATGCAGACAAGCCCGGCACAGAATTTGAGCCCCACCCCGATGGCTTTAAAAATTCGGTGGATTTAGTGTCGGCACTTGCAAATTTGGGCGATTTCAACATTCGCGTTGGCGCGTATCCCGAAAGCCACCCCGACGCCGTGTCTAAACAGCAAAATATCGACTGGCTGAAGGCCAAATTGGACGCAGGTGCGACGGAAGCGATCACGCAATTCTTTTTTGAACCAGAAACCTTCTTGCGATTTCGCGATGCGTGCGCCGATGCTGGGATCACTGCGCCGATCATTCCTGGCATATTGCCTGTGACGAACTGGACCAAAATTCGTGCGTTCGCCAAAAATTGTGGCGCTGAAGTGCCTGTTTGGCTCGACAAAGCATTTGCAACGGCGATCCGCGACGGGCGCGAAGATATGTTATCTTTGGCCGTTACGACCGAACTCTGCTCCAAACTGGTGGACGAGGGCGTTGACCACCTGCACATTTACACATTGAATTCGGCACGTATGACAGAACGCGTGTGCTTGGCGCTTGGCTTAACACCAGATCGCCCAGCCCTTAGCCGCGTCGCCTGACGGTTCTAGGACCGCGCTGAGGCTGTAACAATTCACCTTGTGTAAAGATGTTTTTAACTTAATCCTGTGAGGACAGGAGACCAGACAATGTTTCGCGCACGCACCCCCGATGATTTGCTGAGCCAAGCCGAACTTTTGAATATCTCAGGGCTCGAATTCATGACGGGGATGTTGGAAGGTCGCCTGCCCGGTCCGCCAATTGGTGAAACCATGGGCTATACTTTGCACGCAGTTGAGCCCGGACGTGTGGTCTTTCGCGGCGCACCTGACTTTAAACAGACCAACCCGATGGGTAGCGTGCACGGCGGATGGTACGGCACCTTGTTGGACAGCGCGATGGCCTGCGCGGTGATGACGAAAATTCCACAGGGCAGTGTTTACACCACGCTTGAATACAAAATTAACATTTTGCGCCCGATCCCTTTAGGGATGACCATCGATTGCGAAGGATTGACCGATCACGTTGGGCGCTCAACCGGGGTCGCGCATGGGGACATTCGCGGCTGCGAGGATGGTAAGCTTTATGCGACCGGTTCGACAACTTGCATTGTGATGACGCCTTAAAGCAGCTTCGGGTTAGCCAGCATCGCCTTACGCTGCCTGAAATAAAATATTTCAACGCGTAAGCCGATATGACATATCTCAAGTGAACGACTACCGGCTGACGCCGGTAGCATCATTTAGAGGAATGCAATTCCAGGTACTGCTTAATGATGTCGTCGGTTACATTTCCTGAGGTTGTCGAGAAGTATCCACGCGCCCAAAATCGCCTGCCCCAATAGCGCTTGCGCAGTTCGGGAAACTCCATCTGGATACGGCGCGACGATCGTCCCTTGATGCGCTGCATGACATCGGACAACGCCAATCTTGGCGGGATCGACAGGAACACATGCACGTGATCACGCGCCAACACACCTTTGACAATGTGCACGCCCATCTCGTTGCAGGTCTGCATGATAATTTCGCGAATGCGATCACGCATCGGCCCTTGCAAGACTTTGTACCGATATTTTGTGGCTCAAACGACGTG
>JBGCEM010000104.1:0-39643 GCA_045106335.1 Paracoccaceae bacterium
GTCCGTTTGAAAGAGCTTGAGAAGGAGAACCAGCGGCCGCGCGCGTGGCAATAACCTAACAAACAGCGCTTCTTCCCGACGTGCTATGGGCCGGAATTTATCGCCCAGAAGGTGCGCGACTGGATTGGCGCGGTTGGTGCGGAAACAGCTTACATCGAGCCGTTCGTCGGGGAATTGATCCCCCGGATCAATTCCTGATCCTCCTAACCCTTGGGCAAACGGATATTGCGAAAGCTTCAATGCTAGGTTCCGATACGAGCTGCTCAATGGCGAACTGTTCTACACCTTAAAGGAGGCCCAAATCCTGATTGAAAAATGGCGCGTTCACTACAACACCGTACGGCCGCACAGCGCTCTGGGCTATCGCCCGCCTGCGCTGGAAAGCATCGTACCAGTGGGCCAGAGGCCCACGATGCACTAACAATTAACCCGGACCACCCGATGCGGGCACGCCAGGGCCGCTGTGAGCGTTTGAGAATGCAGACCGCAACGCAGTTTGATCGCTACGTCCGAAATTGTTATTGGTATTGACCGTACACAATGGCCCCGATCCTAGCACCTTGCTTGGCAAAGCGTTAAATCCCTGAATAACAAAGGTAAATTTATTCTACCGAAGCCGTTTTCTGGATAAAAATTACGGATGGGATAGTCGCGTGTTTGGGGCTAATCGCTGGGTCACAATTGTCCAGCCTGTAAAGGATGAAAGAAAATTTCCTTCAATCTTACCGCCGCAGTCCAAGCACCGCCATAAATGACTGGCACAGCAGCCAAAAATCTAACCAAAATACAGATCTCACGCGAAGCTGCGCGTAATACTGTCGATCCAGTCGCGCTTTGCGCGGAACACAACGGCGTAAATA
The DNA here is from genome assembly GCA_045106335.1 of Paracoccaceae bacterium. Classification (GTDB taxonomy): domain Bacteria; phylum Pseudomonadota; class Alphaproteobacteria; order Rhodobacterales; family Rhodobacteraceae; genus Aliishimia. Next base: position 861 of record JBGCEM010000104.1, read on the forward strand.
GACCTGTTCCGTCTCTTCTGGCGTAGTACAGTCTGACAAAATGCGCGCTTCGTGAGAATGCATCAACAGGGTCGCAAGGCCCGTTAAACCTGGGCGCAACTGCAATACTTCATGGTAGATATCAGGGTGCAAAGCCACATAGCGCGGATCTGGTGGCCGTGGGCCCACCATTGACATTTGACCGAACAAAACATTCAATAATTGCGGCAATTCATCCAGTCGCGTCCGGCGCAATACCGCGCCCAAAGCCGTCACACGCGCTTGTTTCTGCCCTCCCGTCACGCCAGTATCAGATCCCGCGCCGGGTCGCATCGTCCGGAACTTAAACGCTGAAAATTGCCGCCCCAGATACCCACATCGCGGCGCGAAATACAGGATGGGACGCCCTTGCACAATCAACAACACGACCGACAAGACCAACCCCACAACAAGCGTCACAGGTGCTGTGATGAGGACAAAGCAAATATCAAACATGCGTTTTGACATCGGAAAGGATCGATAGATCCCTCGCCCTCTAACCTTTGATATCTGCGCGACAATTTGCATAGTCCTTGCCTATCAAACGTCCCTTAAAACTTCACAAATGCCCTACCCTTCGCTTACGCTAGACTTTACGGTTCCTGAAGCTGCATTATTCCCAAAAGGACTTTGCCATGAGCGATTTATGGACCGTTTATGCCGTAAAATATGCGGATCGCGATGCTAGGACGCGCAGGGATAGCTTTATTTTTGACGACCATCCCGCCGCACAGCACGGTATGGATTATTTCGTTTGGATTTTAGACAACGGCCGACAAAAGATCATTGTTGATACTGGATATACCGCCTCTGAAGCCACCCGACGGGATCGGCCTATTCTGCGGGACCCTGCGCACGCCTTAAGCGCGGTCGCGTGCGCGCCCGAGGACGTCGATACCGTGATTCTAACCCATCTGCATTATGACCATGCCGGCGGTTTGGATCGCTTTCCCAACGCTGTGTTTCATACGCAAGCTGCCGAAATGGCTTATGCCACAGGCCCCTGCATGTGCCATCCCACGTTGCAGATGCCGTTCACAGCCCAGCATATTTGCGACATGGTGCGCCATGTATATTCGGGCCGCGTGGTGTTTCATGACGGTTCGGCCCAGGTCGTTCCCGGCGTGCGCGTGCATTGTGTTGGCGGGCACTCTAAGGGTTTACAGGTCGTTGAAGTCGATACCGAACATGGCCCCTTATGCCTGGCCTCGGATGCATCACATTACTACGAAAATTTCATGGCAGGAAAACCGTTCCCAATTGTTCACAATACGGAAGCCATGCTGACCGGATTTCGGCGCATCTCCGATCTGGGCGGCACACCCCAGCGTGTTATCCCCGGACATGACCCACTTGTGACCCAAATGTTTCCGGCGTTTGGAACTTCGGGGTTTGTGTGGCGCCTAGATCTGGGACCAACCCACTGGAAGCTCTAAATATGCAAATCCAGTTACCTGCCGTGAAATGCAGCGAGTCCCAAGACGACACCCGCCATTTTCCGACATAGACCAATCGATTTCGTGTCAAACACCAGCAAACTGCTTGCTATCCTCCGCGCGGTCCAGAAGACTACGCGCCTAACCAAACTGGGAGACATTTATGAGAATGCGGACTTTGATGCTGACCTCGGCGCTGACAGCGGTGATGGCTTTACCTGCCAGCGCAGAAACACTGCGATGGGCGCGCGCGGGCGATTCGTTGACACTGGATCCACATGCGCAAAACGAAGGCCCGACGACGGCGCTGGCGCATCAGATCATGGAAACGCTGGTGATGCGCGACATGACCGGCGCGATTGTTCCCTCGCTTGCGACCGAATGGGGTCCCTCGGAAAGCGACCCAAATGTCTGGGTGTTTCAGCTACGCGAAGGTGTGACGTTTCATGATGGCGCAGCGTTTGACAGCTCGGATGTGAAATTCAGCCTGGAACGCGCGATGTCCGAAGACAGCGATTTCAAAGAGCTGCTTGCTTCAGTCGCTGAAGTGCGCACGGCAGGGCCATTGACAGTCGAGATCGTGACCAATGGGCCAAATCCGATCATGGCCAACAATCTGACCAACATGTTCATGATGGACGAAGACTGGGCGCGCGCCAACAATGCCGTCAAAGTCCAAGATGTTGAGGGCGGCGAGGACACGTTTGCGGCCAAAAACACAAATGGCACAGGTCCTTACAAGCTGGTCAGCCGTGAGCCGGACGTCAAAACAGTGTTGACGATCAACGACACTTACTGGGGCAAAGACGAATTCCCCATGGACGTGACCGAAATTATTTACACACCGATCCAGAACGCCGCGACCCGCGTTGCTGCGCTGTTATCGGGCGAAGTGGATTTCATCCAAGACGTGCCTGTGCAGGATTTGGCCCGTGTTGACAGCGCCGACGGATTGGACGTGCGCACAGCGCCACAAAACCGGGTGATTTTCTTTGGGTTAAACCAAGGCGATGCGGACCTGGCCAATGACAATGTCGATGGTAAAAACCCCTTGGCCGATGTGCGCGTGCGCCGTGCAATGTCCATGGCGATAAACCGCGATGCCATCAAACAAGTCGTCATGCGCGGCCAATCAGCACCTGCTGGCATGATTGCACCGCCCTTCGTGAATGGCTGGGATGCGGATATGGATGCGTCCTCAAAGACCGATCTAGACGCTGCCAAAGCCCTGATGGCCGAAGCCGGATATGGCGACGGGTTTTCCATTCAGCTTGATTGCCCCAATGATCGCTACATCAATGATGAAGCCATTTGTCAGGCCTCGGTCGGGATGTTGGCGCAAATTGGCGTCACCGTGAATTTGGATGCCAAACCCAAAGCGCAGCACTTCCCGTTGATTTCCAATCTGGAAACCGATTTCTACATGCTGGGCTGGGGCGTGCCGACCTACGATTCCGAATATGTGTTCAACTTCCTTGTCCACGGCCGGTCGGACAAATACGGATCCTGGAACGGAACGCGCTTTAGTGATGACGCACTCAACAGCAAAATCGTGGGCTTGGCCTCGGAAACAGATCTGCCTAAGCGCAACGCGACGATCGCTGAAATCTGGCAAGTTGTGCAAGAGCAGCAGCTGTACATCCCGATCCATCACCAGGTGCTGAACTGGGGCATGGCGTCCAGCGTGGACACAATCGTGGCCCCCGATGACGTCGCGAAATTCAAGTATTTCAAATTGAATTAAGCCGCGCGGTGAAATCGAAAACGGCCGCCTTAATCTGGGGCGGCCGTTTTGCGTTAATACCTCAAAAGCTGGATTGGCGATTGAACCCTTTCTAGTCTGTGTTAACCTTCCCCCAATCCGTGCGCGCCCTTCCTGCGAAAACAAGGACCCCAAAACATGCTTCGACTGTCCACTGCCCTTGGCCTGGCCCTTTGCCTTGCCCTGCCAGCCACGGCCAAAGAGTTCAAATTCGCCGTCACCACAGATCCATCCACGTTGGACCCTCATGCGGTCAGCTCTGCCCCCGTCTTGGGATTTCTGAACAATGTATATGAAGGTCTGGTCCGGCGCGGCAAAGACATGTCGATCGAACCGGCCTTGGCCACCGCATGGGAGCCTATCGGGAACGGCGAAGGATGGCGCTTTACACTGCGCCAAGGCGTTACATTCCAAGATGGCAGTCCGTTTAACGCCGATGACGTGATCTTTTCCTATGAACGCGCGGCGTCTGAGGCCTCGGATGTGCGCAGTTGGTTTGCGCCAGTGTCCGGTGTCAAAAAGATCGATGATTATACCGTTGAAATCTACACATCCGCCCCCAATCCGATCTTTGTCGACAGCATCGCCAACTGGATGATGATGGACAGCGAATGGGCTGCGTCCAATGGCACTGCTGAGCCTGACAAAGAAAACGGCAATTATGCCACGCTGAACGCCAATGGCACCGGCGCCTTTGCTGTGACCTCGCGCCAACCTGATTTGGAAACAGTTCTGGAACCCCATGCCGGATGGTGGGGCACCGTCGAGCACAATATCACCCGTGCCACGCTAACACCCATCGGCAATCCCGCCACGGCCCTAGCCGCGTTGTTGTCGGGCGATGTGGATTTCATCAATCCCGTGCCGATCCAAGATGTCGCGCGCCTGCAAGGCAACGCAGATGTGCAAGTGATCCAAGGCATCGAAGCGCGTGTGATCATGCTGGGCTTTCCCCATGAAGCCGACGCGTTGAAATATTCCAGCGAAACCACGGATGCCAATCCCTTCGCAGATGTTCGCGTGCGCCAAGCGGTCGCCCATGCGGTCAATGTTCCCGCGATTTTGCAAACCATAATGCGCGGCAATGCCGCCGAGGTCAGCCAATTGGTCAGCCCCGCCATGCGCGGCTATTCCACGTCCCTAGAAGCACGCCCCGCCTTTGATCAAGACAAGGCCAAAGCCTTGTTGGCCGAGGCGGGCTATGCCGATGGATTTTCCTTTGGCTTGAAATGCCCCAACAATCGCTATCTGAATGACGAAGCCGTCTGCCAAGCGATTACCGGGATGCTGGCCCAAGTCGGGATCACCGCGAACCTGGATGCGATGCCCGTATCCAACTATTGGCCCGAACTGCGCGCGGACAACTACGATATGTACCTATTGGGCTGGTCGCCCGGCACGTTTGACGCCGAACACCCTCTGCGCTTTCTGGCCTCGACACCAAATGCCGAGAAGAAGCTGGGCTCGTGGAATTTCGGCGGCTATTCCAGTGCGCGCATCGACGAACTCTTGCCGATGATCCAATCGGAAATTGACGATAGTAAACGCCAGGCGATGCTGGATGAGACCACGCAGATCATGCAAGATGACGTCGCCTATGTGCCCATGTACGTCCAGCCACTGGTCTGGGGTGCGGGGTCCAATATCGCGCTTACGCAACGCCCCGATAACTTCTTTATCCTGCGCTGGGTAACCGTCAACTAAGTTCACACCTGTGGCATGGCGCGCGGCCCGCAAGCACGCCATGCTTACAAAAACAGCACCAGAACTTTCCCCTGGCGCATTCCTATATTCGTCCTAGAGCGGCTCTTGACCGTTTTACTTTAGCGCTGTCAGGTAAGACTTATGTTGGCTTACATCATCCGTCGCGTCGCACAATCTGGGCTGGTCCTCCTGATCGTCGGGCTGGTTGCATTTTCCATGTTTCGTTTTATCGGGGATCCGATCGACAACCTGCTTGGCCAGGAACGCACGATCGAGGATATCGACCGCTTGCGCACTCAGCTTGGTTTGGATCAACCCTTTGTTGTGCAATATTACAAATTTCTCGAAGGTGCAGTACAAGGCAATTTTGGCGTCAGCTATCGCCAGGGCCGCCCCGTCGCCGAGATTTTGCTGGAACGCGCACCCGCCACATTGGAATTGGCCGCTGTCAGTGGGATCTTAGCCCTCAGTTTAGGCATCGCATTGGGCGTTTTCACAGCAATTCGCACCGGCGGGTTCACCGCAAATTTGATTATGTCCACGTCCTTGATTGGCGTATCCCTACCAACGTTTTTAATCGGCATTTTATTGATCTATCTGTTCTCAGTTGAACTTGGCTGGCTGCCCTCGTTCGGACGCGGGGAGGTCGTCGACCTTGGATGGTGGAGCACTGGCTTCCTTACAGAAACCGGCCTGAAGGCGCTGATCTTGCCGTCCATCACATTGGGTCTTTACCAAATGACGCTGATCATGCGCCTTGTACGCTCTGAAATGCTGGAAGTGCTGCGCCAAGACTATATCCGTTTTGCCCGGGCCAGAGGACTGCGCGAGCGAACGGTCAACTTCCGCCATGCACTGAAAAATACGATGGTGCCGGTCATCACCGTGACGGGCTTACAGCTTGGCTCGATCATCGCCTTTGCCATCATCACCGAAACCGTCTTTCAGTGGCCCGGTGTTGGTTTGCTGTTCATCAACGCCATCCAGTTCGTCGATATTCCCGTTATGGCCGCCTATTTGATGCTGATTTCTGTGATGTTTGTTGCGATCAATCTGATTGTGGATTTGCTATACTTCGCCGTCGATCCCAGATTGCGGGTTGGCCGCGGCGGAGGTCACTAACATGTCAGACACCCCTGCCCCGATGAAAGATCCCTCGCGCCTGACACTGTTCTTACAGGGCGATTTCTTCTATGCATTCCGTCGCTCGCCGGTCGCGATCGTCAGCTTTTCCGTGGTCGTCCTGATGGTATTGGCGGCAATTTTTGCCCCCCTTATCGCGCCTACCAACCCGTTTGATCCCGCCAGTCTGAACCTGATGAACGGCTTCACCGCGCCGGGTGCCCCAAATGCCTTTACGGGCGATACGTTCTTGCTGGGTACCGACGATCAGGGCCGCGACGTATTTTCCACAATCCTGTTTGGCATGCGTATATCCCTTTTTGTAGGGGCTGCTGCCGTCGCGTTTGCCATGGTACTGGGCATCACTTTGGGGCTACTCGCAGGGTATATCGGAGGCTGGGTCGACACCATCATCATGCGCACGGCCGACGTGCAGTTGACCTTCCCAGCGATCCTGGTGGCCATGTTGATCTTTGGCGTGGCCAAGGGCGTGACCCCTGTAGAATACCGCGATCAAATGGCCATCTGGGTGCTGATCATCGCGATTGGCCTGTCCGATTGGGTGCAATTTGCGCGGGTTGTGCGCGGCGCGACGCTGGTTGAAAAGAACAAAGAATATGTGCAGGCCGCGCGCCTGATCGGGCGCACACCGGTTGCAATCATGTTGCGCCACATCCTGCCAAATGTACTAAGCCCCGTTTTGGTCATCGCGACGATTTCCCTGGCTCTGGCAATCATCGCCGAAGCGACACTCAGCTTTTTAGGGGTCGGCGCACCGCCTACGCAGCCGTCCTTGGGAACGCTCATACGTATCGGACAAGGATTCCTGTTTTCTGGCGAATGGTGGATCTTGTTCTTTCCCGCCTGTACATTACTGGCGCTTGCACTGTCCGTAAATCTGTTGGGCGATTGGCTGCGCGATGCCCTGAACCCGAAGCTGCGATAATGATCGTTATCACGCAAAAAACCCTGAGTGTTTTATGACCCAGCCGACATTATCTTTGCAAAACCTGACCGTCGAGATCCCCACGCGGCACGGCGTCTTGCGCCCTGTTGACGGTGTCAGCTATGACATCGCACCGGGCGAGATTCTGGGCGTTGTGGGGGAATCCGGAGCAGGAAAATCCATGGCTGGCAATGCGGTGATCGGATTGCTCAACCGACCCGCTCATATCGCCGCCGGGCAAATTTCGTTGAATGGGACCCGGATTGAGGCGCTCACAGGCGAGGCCATGCGGCGCCTTCGCGGCAAAGAAATCGGGATGGTGTTTCAAGACCCGCTGACCTCATTGAACCCGCTGCTGAAAATTGGCGATCAGTTGACAGAAACGATGCTGAGCCATCTCGACATTTCCCGCAGCGAGGCCGACGCACGCGCGATTGCGGCCCTGGAAGAAGTCGGAATTCCAGGGGCCGCGGAACGGATCGACAGCTATCCCCATGAGTTTTCAGGCGGGATGCGTCAACGGGTGGTGATTGCACTCGCTCTGTGCGCCGAACCCTCACTGATCATCGCGGATGAACCGACGACGGCGTTGGATGTCTCTGTCCAAGCCCAAATCATCGCGCTTTTGAAAAAATTGTGTCGCGAACGCGGCACAGCCGTAATGTTAATCACCCACGACATGGGCGTGATCGCAGAAGCCGCCGACCGGGTCGCGGTCATGTATGCGGGGCGTTTGGCAGAATTGGGCCCGGTGCGCGACGTATTATCCGCGCCGCGCCACCCTTATACGCATGGGCTCATGGCATCGACCCCGCTGGCCTCAAAGGGCAAAACCCGCCTGCACCAAATCCCAGGCGCCATGCCACGGCTGGATGCGCTGCCCTCAGGCTGTGCATTTTTCGCGCGCTGTCCAAAGGCACAAGACATCTGTGCCAAAAACCCACGCCCAAAAGGTGCAGTTGCTTGTCATTTCCCCATGTTCGCTGAAGAGGCCGTATAATGGCGATGGTCGTCGCACAAAATTTGACCCGTGTCTTTGATGTTTCAAAACCATGGCTGAACCGCGTGCTTGAGCGCAAACCGAAATCTCTTTTGACGGCAGTATCTGATGTCAGTTTCGAAATCGAAGACCGTTCGGTCTATGCGCTTGTGGGGGAAAGCGGGTCCGGCAAGTCAACGATTGGTAAGATGTTGGTTGGACTTCTTGGAGCCTCGTCAGGATCTGTCAAAGTGCGGGATGTGGATTTATTTCGTGAAACAGATGCCGATCGTGTTGCGGACGTGCGTGCCGACATTCAGATGATTTTTCAGGATCCTTATGCATCTTTGAATCCCCGCTGGCGAGTACGCGACATCATCGCTGAGCCCGTCGCTGCAAAAGCGGGTGACACAACAGGACTTGCAGAGCGACTGCTAGAGCAAGTCGGCTTATCAGCCCGAGATGCCGGCAAGTTTCCTCATGAGTTTTCTGGCGGGCAACGTCAGAGAATTTGTATCGCGCGGGCACTCGCTTCTGAACCAAAGTTAATCGTGTGCGACGAGCCAACTTCGGCGTTGGATGTGTCGGTACAGGCGCAGGTTCTTAATCTTATGAGCGACTTGAAAGATGATTTGGGCCTCACATATGTCTTTATCAGTCACGATTTGACAGTCGTTCAACACATGGCCGATCGAATTGGCGTCCTGTATTTGGGCCGCCTCGTGGAAGAGGCAAGCCCCAAAGATCTGTTTGAAACGCCTAAGCATCCATACACTCAGATGTTGTTGGAAGCTGCCCCGAAACTGGACGGTTTTGGTCGGGACGTTCCAGCACCCAAAGGTGAGATCCCAGATCCCATTAACCCGCCGAAAGGGTGTGCTTTCCATCCACGCTGCCCGATTGCGACGCAACGATGCACATCCGAGCGCCCCGAGATGCGGACCTCAGGGCATCACCGTGTCGCCTGCCATTTGGCACAGTAATGGCGATTGCGGAATTGAAAAAAACGTTCAAGTATTTTGTATTTTCTGACTAAGGTCCCCTAAAAGAACGAATGATCTGGCCTCTTCAAAGTCCAACCCCGGCGAGAAATAAAACCCTTGCCCGCTTTGAACACCCATTTCGCTGAGAAGTTCGATTTGACTGAGTGTTTCCAAGCCCTCAACAACGGTTCCCTTGCCGAAATCATGGGCCATATTTACGATATGTGACAATAAGACCAAATTATCGGGTTTTTTGTCCAGCTCTTGCACGAAGCTGCGATCTACTTTGATTGTGTCGAACGGAAAGCTCATCAGATATGATAGGGATGAATATCCTGTGCCAAAGTCATCAAGCGCAATTCGTACGCCTTGCTTTTGAAGCGCGCCCAACTGTTCGCGCACCCGTTCCCAGTTCGCGACGAATACACTTTCCGTGATTTCCAAGGTCAACAAATCTGGATCTAACCCGCTGATCATAAGGATGTCTTGAACCGTCTCCACAAGGTCATTCACGCGAAAGTCCAGTGTACTGATATTTGAGGACAACCGGAAAGGGCGGTCAAATTCTTCCATGAGTTCGACGACAAGCTGTGCAGCTTGATCCAGAATCGAAAGATCCAGCTGATGGACAATTCCCAATTCCTCGGCCAGAGGCACGAATTCTGTGGGCGAAATCGGGTCATCGCGCCAAGCCCAACGGGCCAAGGCTTCAAATCCAATAATATTACCCGTTTGCAGATTAATCTGTGGCTGCAAAACAGGTGTGATCTCGTCATTGGCTATTGCATTTGGCAAAGCCGAGCGCATGGCCGCCCGCCGCCCCATTGTCGCACGTAACTCACCGTCAAAAAGACGCCAGACATTTTTTCCAGCATGCTTGGCTGCATATAAAGCCACATCTGCTGACTTCATTAAGTGCTCGGCTGTGCTGTCTTTTAAACTGCGCAAACCAGCAATCCCAAGCGACGCTGAAGGTTGCAGAGTTGAGCCCGCAAACTTCAACTCAGCTTGTAGGTCAGTGATTAACGCGCGGCCCAATTCATCAGGCGCAGGTGACCCCGGGCCCAAAGTCAAAACAGCGGCGAATTCGTCCCCCCCAAACCGCGCGGTTAACGCCCCAAGTGGTTCCAAGACACCCTTCAAACGATCTGCCACGGCGCATAAAACAGCGTCGCCCGCGTCATGTCCCATCGTATCGTTGATCTGTTTGAAATCATCTAAATCCGCAAGGATCACATACACATCGTGACGTTCGAATTTCAGCTTGTCGGGATCTTCGTTCTTTACGTCTTCAATATCTGAGGTCAATCGGTCATGAAACATTTTCCGATTTGCCAATCCGGTCAGCGCATCATGAGAGGCTAAAAAACTCGCATAGGCCTCAGATTCCCGCAACTCTTGTTCTGCCGTGACCTGACGTTGAAGCGCCTGCACAATCTTATTTAGGTTCAGCCGTTCGCGACGTAGCAGCAAAAAAGCTGCAAGAAATGTCAGCAAAAACACACCGCTGGCGTAAGTCGCGTTATTTCCAAGCTGATGCGTTAGGTCGCTTTCGACAACAAACGCCCCCATGACGTCGCCAACTTCATAAATATCTTGGTCCAAAGCTTGGTTGTGACAATCAACACAGTCTTGGGATGTTGCCATCGCGGGCGCATAACTGCGTCCAATGAAACGGAAATTTTCCCAACGATGCTCGTCTATGGGTTGAGGGTCTTCTGCCGCTGCGATGGCGGAAATCTGGCGTTGAATATGCTCACTTTCAGACCGACTGTTCATTTCGAGCCCAGGCACACCGGGCATAGACACACCATGTGACGCGGTTTCCTCAGACTGTTGCTTGGTCGTTAACGCAAAATGATCCATGCTCATGCGTCGAAACGTTGCGGGAACTGGGGCGCCTTCGGGTCGATTTTTGGCGTAGGCTTGTGTAAACGCGTTCGTTATGTCGACCAATTGAGTCCTTTTGACCTGATCGGACACAAAAAGACGGTGCGTCATGACGGAAAATACGGCCACAGCCGCTAGCCCGGCCCCGAGTATCACCACCATCAGGCTTGTTCGGGTCACACCGAATGCCATCCAACTACCCCATTAACATCGCATGAGGAAAGCTAAACCGCGTACACTTAACACCGAGTGACATCGCCCCAGCAAAGTTTGAACAGTTTACGTAAAAACTGCGCAGACTTTGGTCACCGAAAGCAATTTCCAATTAAACTGACTCGCGCGACTTTGCCAGAAATTACAGATTTCACGGTGGTGGGCGATCTCAAACGCCCTGAGCTAAATCAGAAACACTTTAATCGACCGGTCCAACGGTCTGCCTGACCGCTTTTCTGTATGAAAATGACCTTTTAGAATGGTGCTTGCAACGCGCGGGGACGCTGAATCATCACGACTCCGGCCAACAGCAAAAGCGCTGGGATAAAGAACAGCTCTTTGGGCAGACGGTCATTTTCGACTTCAACTTTTGTGATCACCACAGGATCATCCGCGTAATAGTCGAATTCCTGACCGCTGACAGGTTTCAGCAAGTCCGGACCGCCAAAAGGTTCATCCAACTGCAATTTTCCGTCCAGCTCCATCACCACAAGCCCCAAATCCGACAAGGTTCCAGCCCCCGTAGAGGGCACAACCATCGTCACCGGGCGGACCTCAAGCGTATCAAAATCAGGGCCCTCGACTGTCAAACGCACGTCTTGGCCAAGTGGCGTTTGTTCCATCAAACTTAGCGCGGCAGGGCCGGACATGCTGGTGTATTTGTCGCTCACTTGATCCAAAAAGAAGTCCGGCCGGAACAGCATAAACGCGATAAACAAAAGCGCCGCACTTTCCCACTTTCTGGACTTTGCAATGAAATACCCTTGGGTCGCGGCTGCAAACAGCAACATCGCAATCAGCGCAATGAAAAAGACCAACACAGCCTTGGCAAAGCCCACGTCAATTAACAAGAGATCCGTGTTAAAGATAAACAAAAACGGCAGCAACGCAGTGCGGATATCATAGGCAAAGCCCTGAACGCCGGTCATAATCGGGTCCCCCCGACTGATCGCTGCCGCAGCATAGGCCGCCAATCCCACAGGCGGCGTATCATCGGCCAAGATCCCGAAATAAAACACAAATAAATGCACAGCAATCAACGGCACAATCAAGCCCGACTGCGCCCCGACCGACACAATCACCGGCGCCATCAGCGAAGACACCACAATATAATTCGCAGTTGTCGGCAGGCCCATGCCAAGGATCAGCGACATGACCGCCACAAGGATCAGCAAGATCATCAAATTGCCGCCCGAAATTGCCTCAATCACAGCGCCGATCACTTGATGCGCCCCGGTCAATGAAATCGTGCCAACGATCACACCCGCAGCGCCTGTCGCCACCGCGATCCCGATCATGTTGCGCGCGCCAAGGATCAGACCATTCGTCAGATCCGCGAAACCGTTATACATCGGCGCAAGACCTGTATCGGCAGGATTTTGCACGTTGGATCCGCGAAAGAACGCCTTAAGCGGGCGATGCGTCACTGCGATGATCATCATGAAAATCGTCGCCCAGAACGCCGATAGCGCCGGGGACAGACGGTCCAGCGTTTCCGTGCGCACCATCAAATTCCACACAAGGATCAGGATCGGAATGGCGAAATACAACCCGCCAAACAGTGTTGGCGTCAGACGAGGCGCTTTTGGGTGCGGATCATTGGGATCATCTAGCTCAATATCCGGGAATTGCGCGGCCAGCCACACAAGCCCCACATACAAAACCGCAATCAGCGCGATTGAGGCATACAAAGAATTGGTAATCGGATCCAAGACACCGCGCAGTCCAATCATCAGGAATGTCAGTACACCCATCGTGATGAACCCGCCCAACATCAGCAGCAAAATCATCACAACGCCAATGGTCCGCCCAGGCTTTTCCAAGCCCTTTAGCCCCATCTTCAAGCTTTCCAAATGGACAATATACAGCAGCGCAATGTACGAAATCACCGCAGGCAGAAAGGCGTGTTTGACGACTTCGATGTAAGGAATGTTGACATATTCGACCATCAAAAACGCCGCAGCCCCCATTACAGGCGGGGTCAGCTGCCCGTTGGTGGAACTGGCAACCTCGACCGCGCCCGCCTTTTCGGCGGGAAAGCCAATGCGTTTCATCAACGGGATCGTAAACGTACCCGTCGTTACAGTGTTGGCAATCGAGCTACCCGAGATCATGCCCGTCATCATCGAACTGAGAACGGACGCCTTAGCCGGTCCGCCGCGCAAGGCCCCCAACAAGGCGATGGCCACCTTGATGAACCAATTGCCGCCCCCTGCCCGGTCCAACAACGCGCCAAACAGCACGAACAAAAAGATCATCGAGGTCGAAACCCCCAAAGCCACGCCAAAGACGCCCTCGGTTTGCATCCAGTAATGACCCAAAGCTTTGGTTAACGATGCACCGCCATAATTGGTGATGTTGCGTGCCCATTCCGAATAGCCGCCAAAGAACGCAAAGCCGATGAAACAGGACGCAATGATGACCAAGGGCAGGCCCAAAGACCGATAGACCGACACCATCAAAACGCTCATCCCAATGGCGGACATCGCAATGTCGCTTTGGCTCCAAAGGCCGGGGCGGTCCGCAATTTGAAAGCGAAAGACCACCAGATACAAACAGGCCGCAACGCCCAACACCACCAGCGCCCAATCATAGACCGGGATGCGATCACGGGGCGATGTTTTGAACAGCGGGAACGCCAACGTCGCCAACACAATGCCAAACGCCAAATGTACATAGCGCGACTGGGCGACGATATTTGCGAAAATGCCAATCCCGGTGGATTGGGCAATCACACCTGGCAGCTTTGAGGCGATATACAGCTGAAACAGCGACCAAACGATGCAAATGCCGATAATCAGCTTAGCTTGAAACGGGCTTGAAGGGGTGCGCGCGCCGGTATCGACCTCGGCCACCATATCATCTGCACTGCGTGCGTTTGCGTCGCTCATGGCGCATCCCCCCCCGGATATCATCTTTGAAATCTAAATCCTGCGCCCCGTTTGAGCGCAGGACCGTTTTACCGACCTAAGATCGCGTTAGTCGATCAAGCCAAGCTCTTTGTAGGCTTTGGCCGCACCTGGGTGAAGCGGCGCGCTAAGACCATCTTTGACCATTTGCGCTGGATCCAAGTTGTTAAATGCGGGGTGCAACTGCTTGAAATCGTCGATATTTTCCATAACCGACTTGGCAACGATATAGACCACATCATCAGACACATTGGCCGAAGTCACGAACGTCGCGCCCACACCAAAGGTCGTGGTTTCACCATCATTGCCTGAATACATACCGCCCGGAATTGTCGCCACGCGGTAGTATGGATTGTCGTTCACCAATGCCTCGATGGGCGCGCCCACCACGTCGACCAGTTTCACATCACAGGTGGTCGTGGCCTCTTTGATTGCCGCTGCCGGGTGACCAATCGTGTAGATCTCGGTGGCCGCCGTACCATTAAAAAAAAAATTAGCCATTTCCGACCCTTTATATTCGGTCGCAAGCGCCAAGTCATTCATGCCAATGCCGAACGCGTCCATAACAACTTCCATCGTGGCGCGTTGTCCTGATCCGGGGTTGCCCACATTCACGCGCTTGCCTTTGATGCCCTCAAAGCTTTCGATGCCGGAATCGCCGCGCACCAGAAGCGTGAAGGGTTCGGGGTGGACGGACATAACCGCGCGCACTTCTGGGAATGGATTGTCGGCAAATTTCGACGTCCCGTTGAACGCGTGGTACTGCCAGTCGGACTGGGCCACACCAAATTCCAACTCGCCTGCTTTGATTGTGTTGATGTTGTAAACCGACCCGCCGGTGGATTCGACCGCGCAGCGGATGCCGTGCTCTTTGCGCGACTTGTTCACCAGACGGCAAATCGCGCCCCCGGTGGGATAATAGACGCCAGTCACGCCCCCCGTGCCAATGGAAATGAATTCCTGAGCACTTGCAGCCCCGCCAAAGGCCATGCCGAACGCAAGTCCCAGACCCAATGTAACTTTCTTCATAGAAGTTCTCCCGTTTTTCGATCCCCATTTTGCTGAGGGGGATTTTGAGCGGTTAAGAGAACAGTATATTTCCAGTTGTGCAAGTCAGAATGGCAACGACCTATCCACGCTTTGGCGTTTGCGGTGCGCCATCGCTTGTTCGGATCATATGTGTAGCCGCGATTGAGCCATCGATGATTATTTGTGCGTTTGGGATATCGTTCTGCAAAGCCCGCGCCTTGGCATTGGCAGGGCTTAACCCATTGTCGACCCAACGTTGGATCAGCCGAGCTTCCATGACCTGAGGATCCACCCCGACCCAGATCGAAAGATCCCAAGCCCTGTGTAGATCGCGCCATCCCGGTTGGTCCAGCAACAGGTAATTGCCTTCAATCACCAGAGTCTTACAGGCTTCAGGCACAATTTTGGCACCAGCAATTGCGATGTCACGGGACCGATCGAAGGTTGGGTAAATAACCTCAGCTTCGGCCTGCAATCTGTTGATTAAATGCGCAAAACCGGATTGATCAAAAGTCTGCGGAGCGCCCTTGCGGTGCAAGAGATCGCGCGCCTCAAGAATTGCATTGTCCAGATGAAACCCGTCCATTGGCACACCCAAAGCCGCGCCCCCCGCGCCATTTAAAGCCGCGACCAGACTGTCCGCATAGGTACTTTTGCCACTGGCCGGGGGACCTGCGACTGCGATTAAGCGCCGCCGCCCTTTTGGCTGAACGGCTTGGATCGCGCGCACAAGATCGCTGTGGTCAATGTCAAGCATAGGCGGCACCTTCAAAATCTTTGTGACTACGGTTGGACAGCGCGAAACGTTTACCCTTGGGTCTTCAAATAGTCCATCAAGGCCGGACGCACGCTCATGTCACCGCGATGGCGTGCATCATAAATCACGCGGCGCACCGCATCCAAGTTAGAGCGGCGCAGCAGACTTTTGACAGGCCCAATTGACGCGGGGCGCATGGACAATTGCCGCATACCAATGGCCGCAAAAGCCAAGGCCTCGACAGGACGGCCCGCATCCTCGCCACAAAAACTCAACGGTGTCCCCGTTTCTGCGCAGCGCTCGACAACCCGTTCAATCAACCCCAAAAAACTGACATTGAGCGTATCATAGCGGCGACGCACCCGTTCATTTTCCCGGTCCGCCGCAAAGAAAAACTGCTTTAAGTCATTGCCACCAATGGAAATAAATCCGACATCCTCAAAAAACCTGCGCGGTGCAAAAGCCAAAGACGGCGTTTCCAGCATCGCCCCCACGTCCAGCTTTTCGGGCAGAACATGGCCCAATTTTCGCTCACGCTCCCAAGCTTTGTCCACTTCAGCGCGCGCTTGGGTGTATTCTTCGTATTGCGCAATAAAAGGAAACATGATGGTCAGCGCCCGCCCGTCGGCCGCCCGCATTAAGGCTTGCAACTGCATGCGCATGACACCGGGCTTGTCCAATCCAACGCGGATTGCACGCCAGCCTAAGGCCGGATTGGGTTCATCTGCGGGCCGCATATAGGGCAGCACTTTGTCCGAACCGATATCGAGCGTGCGAAACACCACCCGTTTGCCCATCGCGGCATCCAGGACTCGTTTGTAGATCCCACTCAGCTCAGAGCGGCGCGGCATTTGATTGCGCACCAGGAACTGAAGTTCGGTGCGAAACAGGCCAACGCCTTCGGCACCGGAACTGGCAAGCGAAGGCAAATCCGCCATTAACCCCGCATTCATGTAAAGCCCGATGGTCTGACCACAAAGCGTCGTCGCCGGTTCATCCCGGATCGAGGCATAGCGCGTTTGGGCTTCAGCCTGCATCGCCATTTTATCGCGAAATGCCGTCACCACACTGTCGTCCGGGCGCAAGTGCACAATCCCCTGATCGCCGTCGACCATAACGTGATCGCCGTTCAACGCTTCGGTCGTGATGCGCTTGGCAGATACGATCAACGGGATCGCCAGCGCACGTGCCACAATGGCCGCATGACTGCCCACAGATCCGCCTTCAAGCACGACGCCCTTCAGCGAGCGCCCGTATTCCAGCAACTCGCCTGGCCCAATATTGCGCGCCACCAAGATCGGATCAGCGGGCATATCTGCGCCTGTATCATTGCCCTGTCCGGTCAAAATCCGCAGCAATCGGTTGGACAGATCATCCAAATCCGCCAGCCGGTCGCGCAGGTAATTGTCACTGGATTTACCCATCCGCGCACGCGCCAGGGATTGTTCTTTTTCCACCGCCGCTTCAGCAGACAGACCGCGCCCAATATCAGTCTGCATCCGACGCATCCAACCTTTGGAATTTGCGAACATGCGATAGGCTTCAAAGACCTCGGCCTGGTCCTTGTCATCTTGCGACATGGCCAACATTTTATCGACACCAATGCGCAGCTCTTCGACGGCTTGGGTCAAACGGTCCAACTCTTTTTCGGGATCTTCCGCAACGGGGTTCACCACGACAACACGCGGTTCGTGCAACCACACATGTCCCTCAGCCGCACCTTCCTGCCCCATTGTGCCACGCACCAGAACGGGTTGCGAATGACGCGCAGATAGCGCCGCCCCTTCACCAACAAAGGCACCAAGCTCGGTCATTTCCGCCAACACCATGGCGACGACTTCCAGCGCATAAACCTCGTCGGCAATGAATTCGCGGGCCTCTTTGGATTGCACAACCAATACACCCAAGGCTTCGCCCAATCGTTGCACCGGCACACCCAAGAAGCTGGAATAGATCTCTTCGCCGGTCTCAGGCATATAGCGAAAACCGCGCGCCGAGGGCGCATCTGCGGTGTTGATCACTTCACGGCGTTGCGCCGCGCGCCCCACCAAACCTTCGCCCATCCGCATCCGCGTTTGGTGTACGGATTCGGGGTTCAACCCCTTTGTCGCACAGAGTTCCAGGGTGTCTTCATCGCGAAACAGATAGATCGAGCACACTTCGCACCGCATTGACTCGGCCACCAGCTCGGTGATTTTGTCCAAACGCGCCTGGCCCGGATCATCGCCCGCCATAAGATCGCGCAACGCGCCCAGCAGCTTTCTGCTTTCGGTTTCAAAGCTCTCGGCCATTTTGGCCCGCCCCCTTTTGCTTTTCCGGGGTCAGCATAGATCACAGCACATGGCCGAAAGAAATCGGATTCCGACACACGTCTGCGCTTTTTCTCGTAAAACGAGAAACTGAGACACGCCGTCTTAATTCGGCGCGCGATCAGGCCGCTTTGTCCAACTCAAACGCGTCATGAAGCGCTTGAACCGCCAGTTCCATGTATTTGCGATCAATCAACACAGAGATTTTGATTTCAGAGGTCGTGATCACCTTGATATTGATGCCCTCGCGGGACAAGCAGTCGAACATTTTCGCAGCAACACCCGTGTGCGAGCGCATCCCAATCCCGACAACGCTGACCTTAGCAACATCGATATCCGCCACCATTTCGGCATAATTCAACAACGTGCCGGCTTTGGCATCTGCCATGGCTTTTTGCGCACGGCTCACCTGGTCCGTGGGGCAAGAAAACGTCATATCCGTGCGCCCGTCTTCCGAGATATTTTGCACGATCATATCCACTAACACGCCCGACTCACTGAGCGTGCCAAAGATCGTCGCTGCAATTCCAGGGCGGTCTGCCACGCTCAGCAGCGTCATTTTCGCTTCATCTCGGCTGTAAGCAACACCGGATACGACATTGTTTTCCATGATTTCTTCCTCTGCGCAGACCAATGTGCCGGCCTGGTTGGACATCTCATCTTCAAAACTGGATAGAACGCGCAATCTGACATTAAAACGCATCGCCAACTCAACCGACCGGGTTTGCAAGACCTTCGCGCCAAGCGAGGCCAATTCCAACATTTCTTCAAATGCGATCTTATCCAGCTTGCGCGCCTTAGCTTCAATGCGCGGGTCAGTCGTGTAAACCCCATCAACATCTGTATAGATATCGCAGCGATCTGCCTCAAATGCCGCGGCAAAGGCCACCGCTGTCGTGTCAGATCCGCCGCGCCCTAACGTGGTGATGCGTCCTTCGGGGCTCACCCCTTGAAAACCCGCCACAACTGCGACGCGCATGCCTTCGCCAAACTTGGCCAGCATATTGTCTGTTGGTATGTCTTCGATCCGGGCCGAGCCATGCGCCGAGGTCGTCTTTAACGGCACTTGCCAACCCTGCCAGGACCGCGCCGGGATCTCCATTTCTTGCAGACGCAATGCCATCAACCCTGCGGTCACATTCTCACCTGACGACACAACTGCGTCGTACTCGCGCGCGTCATACAGGTTTGACGTTTCTGTCACCCAGCCAACCAACTCATTGGTTTTGCCTGACATTGCCGAAACGATCACGATCACATCATAGCCATTGGCCACTTCAGCAGCGATCCGTTTCGAGGCGCGCGCAATTCGATCCAACGTGGCCACCGACGTGCCACCAAATTTCATCACTAAAATGGGCATCGGCCCCACACTCCTGGCTCAAAGAACATCGCGCATGTACGCCTGCCAAGGACTGGGCGCAAGCCCAACATCACCGCTTAAAACGGGTGATCCCGCCCGTCCCAAGTGCGAAAACACCCCGTGGTCGCTAGGCTGAGATCTGAAAATTCGCGCTGTAGCCCAGTGACCGCGTCCGCGATCGTGATATCTGCCGCAGATCCGCCCATGTCGGTTTGAACCCAACCCGGATGATAGATGCCCAACGCAATGCCATCACTGTGCAAATCACTTGCCAAATTGCGCCCCAAATTCAAAACTGCTGCTTTGGAAGAACGATAGATGTAACTGCCCCCAGGCGCACGTGTGCTAGAGGCCATCTGACTGGAAATTATCGCAATTTTCGGGGCATGACTGGCGCGTAAATTCGTCAAAAGGTGCTGTACAGTCAGAAAAACACCGGTCACATTGACTGCAAAACTTTGAGCCCAAATCGCCGCATCATAACCTGTGTCCAAAGCATGACCCTTGTCCAAAAAGACCCCGGCATTGCAAATCAACAGATCGACCGGCGCATCCCCGACAGCGTCCGTAAGTGCCGAATATTGGCCCGGATCCGCCACATCCATGCGCACATCCGCGCCCGCGCCTCTGCCCGTTCCAATGACCTCCGCGCCTTGGTCCACATAGGTTTTGGCCAGTCCCGCGCCAATGCCCCGTGTCGCACCTGTAATAATCACCCGCATCAATTCGTCTTTCGTGTTGGAGTAAAAGGCAATGGCAAGACGGGAATACCGTCTTCGATTAAAGATTTAGCCTCTGCTGCGTTGGCTTGCCCATAAATCGCACGTTCTGGCGTGTCGCCCAAATGCATTGATCGCGCTTCGGATGCGAATTTGTCGCCCACATAGTCTGAATTCTCTTCCACTGTGCGCTTCATCTCTTCCAAGCTCTTTTGCACATCCGCATCTTGCCCCGCCACATGCGTCGCTTTCGGAACAGAGACCTCATCGCGCGCAGCCCGCACGCGCGGTGCCATAATCGCTTTTTCGACCTGCGAAGATCCACAGGTACTGCACGCCAAATGACCGGCAGATTTCAGCGTATCGAACGCCGCTGCAGACTGAAACCAGCTTTCAAAACTGTGCCCTTGGTCACATTTCAAGGTGTATTTTATCATGCTGCTTCACCCAAACCCTTGACTATGAGCTAACAGCACAAAGCGCAGGTTCAAGGCGATATTTTGCGATATCACAACAATCGGGGATCAAAATCGCGCAAGATCCGCGCTAATTCTGGTTCGGACACCATCTGTGCGGCCTTTTTGCGGCTTACCCATTTGCGCTTGCGTTGCCCCGTTTCCGGGAAAATGGTCGCCAAGGATTTGACCTTCACCGGATACACCATCGCCACGCAGGGCAAGTCATCCGCATCCTCTAGAACCTTGCGATAGGAAAACAGCCCCAGACACATATCGCGAACTTTGCCCTGCACGCCCGCTTCTTCCCATGCTTCTTGCGCGGCCGTTTCAGCGGGGGTCTTACCATCCATTGGCCAGCCTTTGGGGATGATCCAACGCCCCGTGCGCCTCGAGGTCACCAACAACACACGCACCTTGTCATTTTGCACCTTGTAACACAGCGCGGCAAACTGACTGCGCACTTCTTTTTTATGTTGGCGCCCCAAGGACAAAGGCAATTGTTTGATCATGTGTACCGACATGGTCTTCGCTATGTTGCTTCGTTTGTGCATTTAACACGTAACAAGCTGAATCTCAAGTTAACGCCATATCACACCTGTAGTAGCGCATTGAGACTCAAGAGTAAAATCTGGGTCTTGTTCCGGACCCCGCCCTCAGAGATAGTCGGACTTAAGATGATTTCGATGCTGCGTTCTTTATCCCTTTGCTTGATCTTTGCGATCAGTGTGCTGCCCCGTTCGGCTTTAAGCCAGGACGGGCCGTTGCATGTTTTTGCTGCCGCCAGTCTGGGCGATGCGTTGCGCACGATTTTGAAGAGCCACCCAAGCCCAACGCGCCTGTCCGTTGCTGGAAGTGGCACCATTGCGCGCCAAGTAGATCAGGGCGCACCTGCGGATGTCGTCATTCTGGCCAGCCCCGATTGGATGGCGTGGCTTGAGCAACGCCAAGCCATAATCCCGCACTCGCGCAGATCGCCGATTGGCAATGCCCTTGCCCTTGTCGGCCCACCCGGTGCGCCTCCTCTAACCGCGCTGACCTCTGAAACACTATTGGCGCGTTTGGGGCCGGACGGGCGGTTTGCAATGGGCCATCACAAAGCCGTCCCAGCAGGTCAATATGGCAAAATCTGGCTGGAAAATTCAGGGCTTTGGAAAGATTTGGCACCCCGTTTGGCAGAAACCGACAATGTGCGCGCCGCCCTAGCCCTGGTGTCACGCGGCGAAGTCCCCATTGCACTGGTCTATGCCTCAGATCTGGTCGCAGCGCCCGGAGCGGCCACAAAAATTTGGGACATCGCAGACCAGTCTCAACCCACAATCGCCTACGCCTTCGCTGCTGTCACCGCAGGCGGGGTCCAACTTTTGGACACACTCACGTCGGATCCTGCCATAAACCACTTCGCCGCGTTCGGCTTTCGCATAAGGCCCGTCCCGTAATGCTGGGTCCCGTCATGCTGGGCCCCGAGGGCATGGCCGCCTTGCTTTTATCCCTGCGCGTGTCGATCGTCGCGGTCCTGATGTCTTTGCCCCTGGCTATTGCAGTCGCATGGATCCTGGCGCGGCATGAGTTCTTTGGCAAAGCCTGGCTGTCCGCCCTTGTTCACCTTCCCCTGGTGCTGCCCCCTGTCGTCACTGGCTATCTGCTGCTGATCGCGTTTGGGCGCAACGGCCCCATTGGTGCTTTCATATTTGAGTGGTTCGGGATCACGCTGGCCTTTCGCTGGACCGGTGCCGCCCTGGCCGCGGCAATCATGGGATTTCCCTTGATGGTGCGCGCAATCCGTCTGGCGATTGAGGCCGTCGATCCGCGCCTTGAGGAAGCCGCAGCCACTTTGGGGGCACCTGGATGGTCCATCTTTGCGCGCATCACCTTGCCCCTGGCCTTACCGGGAATTCTTGCTGGCGTGGTCATGGGCTTTGCCAAAGCCATGGGCGAATTTGGCGCGACCATCACCTTTGTGGCCAACATCCCTGGCGAAACCCAAACGCTGCCATCCGCCATTTACGCCTTGCTGCAAATCCCCGGCCAAGAAGGCCCCGCCGCCACTTTGGTGCTTTGGGCACTGGCGATTTCTGTGCTTGCAGTGGGTATCAGCGAATGGTTGGCACGCCGTCTGGCCGCGCGGATCGGAGCCACGCATGGGGTTTAAGCTCAAACTACGCCACAGCTTTGACGGTTTCGACATAGACATCACACTGTCCGGTGGACCCGGGGTAACCGCCCTGTTTGGCCCCTCTGGATCTGGGAAAACAACTGTGATCCGCGCTCTGGCTGGCACCCTTAAGGCTCAATCTGGATCCGCACGCCTCCAAGACCGCACCCTATTTGACAGCGCAACGGGCCTGCATCTGCCATGCGCAAAACGCCGCATTGGGTATGTTTTCCAAGACGGGCGGCTGTTCCCGCACCTAAACGTTGCAGAAAATCTGTCCTTCAGCGCCCCCTATCGCAAGGGCCCAGCACAAAAGGCTGACACGCTGATCGACCTGCTTGGCCTAAAAAAGCTTCTAAAACGACGCCCCAAAACCCTGTCCGGCGGCGAAATTCAACGCGTCGCCTTGGCCCGCGCATTGCTGTCTAACCCTGACATGCTGCTCATGGACGAACCCCTGGCCGCCCTAGATGGACCGCGCAAAGACGATATCCTCCCCTATTTGGATCGACTGAAATCCGAAACCCAAATCCCAATTCTGTATGTCACCCACTCGGTCGAAGAAATGGCCCGCCTGGCTGACCAAGTTGCTCTGATTGCCAACGGGCGCATCTTGATCCAAGGCCCCGTCTTCGACATCCTTGCCTCAGCCGAGGCCATTCCCCTGATAGGTGTGCGCGAAGCTGGGTCGATCCTGCGTGTGATCGTCGAAAACCACACTCAGGACGGGCTCAGCCATATGCGACTTGGTACCGAACGGCTGGAACTTCCGCACGTCAACGCGCGCCCTGGCACACATTTGCGACTTAGGATTTTGGCACAGGACATCATTCTGGCAACTCAAAAACCTCAAGGACTATCCGCGCGCAATATATTGCCCGTTACCGTCACACATATCGATCAGGGACGCGGACCCGGCGTGGCCGTCACGCTGAAAATCGCAGACCAAACTCTACTGGCGCGCATTACAGAAAAATCCTGCTCTGAATTGTCACTGAAAGAGAAACAAAAGATCTTTGCGATCGTCAAATCAACATCCGTCGCGCGCAATTCAATAAGTCATTGACCAAGCCATAAGGGACGGTGGGCGGGGCGCCTTTGCCCGGCACGGGCAAACAGCGTCCGACCGACGTCACCCTTTACCCAAAACAGCCATCTCGCGCTGTAAACACGCAATCAAGACCCGTTCCGGCACATCCGCCTCAATCGCCAAACGCCGCAACGCAAAATGGACATGGGCAATTTCGCGGTAATACGTCGTGTAACTATAATTTATCGCAGCCCCAGCCGCCGCCCCCAAAACAGGTACCGCTTGCGCCGCCAATTTCTGACCCAAAGCCGCCGCAAGCCGAGGCGCCACAGTCTGCAAGATCCGCTGAAGTGCCGCGCCATTCAACGCCACGCGCGCCGCCAAAAAACCGCTATCGGCCCCATCATCCGACGCCAAAGGCCCAGCAGACGCAAATACCGTCAGGCAATCAAACTGAACATTCTGGTCACTGGGATCAAACCCATGTTCGGCTGCAACACCTTGGATCACACGCATCAGCAAGGTCGTCGTAATCGGCAATTCTGCCAAAGCCGTCGCCGCACCGCCAAAACCGCCCGCAGCCCCCATCGCGGCCCCAAGCACCGAATTCACCCAAGGTTTTTGATCGGGGACAGCGTGCCGACTGGCTTGTGCAGCCTGTAATGCTTTGCCCAAAGCTGCCTGTGTCGCAGTATCCAATCCCCCCCTTACGGGGCCCGGCAAACGCGACAGCCACGTTTCAGCCCGCCCGCCTAACGCGGCGATTAACTCAATCCCGCCACGCGACGCTTTAGCATACCGCAACGCCAACTCTTTGATTTGAGCTTCAGCGTCGGCGGGAACAGTGTAATCAAGATCTTTCATCCTCGTAACATCGGGTGCAAGGCACACAATTTCAATCCCACCACCGCTCAACAGGTCCAGCCACACCGCCCCAAGCCCCTGGCTCAAGCGCGCGTCCCAAAATCCGCGCCGGGTTGGTCGGCGCTGGCATATCAACGGCTGGTAGCAGCTTAAATCCAAACCGGCAGTAATACGATGCGTCCCCCACTAGCATCACCCGAGACCACCCCCCCGCGCGCGCCAAACTATCCTCAATCAATGACCCGCCCAAGCCCTCGCCCTGACGGGTTGGATGGACCGCAATCGGTCCCAAGAGCAACGCCGCCGCAGCCCCAATGCGCACAGGCCAATAGCGAATTGCACCTGCCAAGATCCCGTCCCCGTCCCGCGCAACACAGCACAGATCCGCGACAGGATCGATATCATGACGCACCCGGTACGAGCTTAACGCCTCACGCCCCGGCGCAAAGCACAGATCATACAAAGCCTCGACCTCCCATAGATCGGCAGGCCTTTCCTGTGTCAAATGATACACGCTACTTTTCCGTCCAACACCCCTCTGGGCATCGGCGTATCATGCGCCTATGGTTTTGCCAAACACCCCTTATGTGACGGAACGGATGTAATGTTTTATCAACCCAAAGACGGCCACGGGCTGCCGCACAACCCGTTTAACGCCATCATTACCCCACGCCCCATCGCCTGGGTGTCAACCCAAGATTCAAGTGGGCGCGCAAATCTGGCCCCCTACAGCTTCTTCAATGGCATCGCCTATACACCGCCTCAGGTTATGTTCGCCTCGACGGGAACAAAACCAGATCAAGACGGCACTAAGGATTCCGTCGCCAACATCCGTGAAACCGGTGTGTTCTGCATCAATGTCGTCGAACACAGCGCCATGGATGCGATGAATAAAACCTCGGCTGGGGTGGACGCAGATCTTGACGAATTTGGCACCGCAGGCGTGCGCGTTGCGCGCTGCAGCAGCATCGACTGCCCGCGTGTCGACAACGCACCCGCGTCATTGGAATGCCGCATGACGCAGATCATCAAAACCGAAGGCGACGCAAACTTTGTTGTCCTGGGCGAAGTCACCGGCGTGCACATGCGCGACACGTGCATCGTGGATGGGCGCTTTGACGTGACCACGTTTCACCCCCTCGCGCGCTTGGGGTATCGCGACTATTCAGTCGTAACAGACGTCTTCGAGCTTCAGCGCCCGGACGATTAACACAGCGCGAGAGGCGAAGTCAGTCTAGGGTGCCCAAGCCCGTTGATCGGGGATGTGCAGCGTGGCCATCATATCCAGCTCGACCAGCCCTGGTCGTTCGACCCAAGCTGTCACGCCACGCTTGGCCTTCGCCGCAGCCTTGAATTTCGCCCCAAATCCAGCGTGATCCGCTTCGATCTCTTTGGCGGGCAAAGTACAGGGGCGGTTCTCCATATCAACAGTGATCGACGCCCCGCTGTCAAAAACCAGCCTGGATGAGGGCGGTACATAGGTCCAATCTGTGATCCCTTCGATAACCATTGAAGCCCCAACATAGCTTGGATCCAGATGCTTTAGACCCATATTTGCCGCGATCTGATCCAGCTCTTCTTGCGATAGTACGGACAATTGCCGCACGTTCCTGATCTGGGTTCCCTTGGGGTATTGGGTCACAACCCGCGAACAAGACGGGCGCGTGGCCCCGCCATGGTCTTCGCCTGGAATACCGTCAAATGTTAGCTCTGCCCGGTCCAATGCGGCAGAGCGCAACCCAGCCGCACGATCCGGCGTATGCCCCAAAAACACCACGCGCGCACGGTGCTGTGTTTTCATTAATGCGGGCATAGTGCTGCCTTCCTTTACATTTCAGCGACCACGTATCGTGTCATACGGCATCGCCCCTGGTTGGACCTATCGCCCACCAGGTCGCAAAACAAATCAAGAATTGTGACGCCAAGATCACCAACGAAAAACCCCCGCATCAAAGTGCGGGGGTTATATCTGCTATGCTGGTTCTGGCTCGCCGGGGGGCGTCCCTGGCTTTTTCTTTTTCGCCTTCGGGATGGCTGTGATTGACGGGGCCGAACCGCTATCCTCAGGTTCGTCATCGCCGGGGGATTGGGGCGGTTCGCCCTTCATGACCCGTTTGATTTCTTCGCCTGTCAGCGTTTCATACTCTAGCAGACCTTGGGCCAGACGTTCCCATTCCTCGTTTTTATCCGTCAGGATTTGGAAGGCACGGTCATAGGCATCTTGGATCAGACGCTTAACCTCTTCCTCGATCAATTCCTTGGTGTTGGCCGACACTGAAAACCCAGCTGTATTCCCGGAATATCCTTCTGCCGCTTCGCGGTAGTCGATATTTCCAACCTTGTCGGACATGCCCCATTGCAAAACCATGGCACGCGACAAGGCTGACGCCTGTTGGATGTCGCCCGCAGGTCCATTGGACACATTGTCTTCGCCGTATTTGATAATTTCAGCCGCTTTGCCGGCCATTGTCATCGCCAGCTTTTCTTCGCACTCAGATTTGTGCCAGTTCAGCCGGTCAATTTCGGGCAAAGACACAACCATGCCCAAAGCGCCGCCGCGCGGGATAATCGTCGCTTTATAGACTGGATCACATTGCGGCAGCGCCAAACCAACCACAGCATGGCCCGCTTCATGATAGGCGGTTTTCTCTTTTTGCTCATCCGTCAGAACCATCGAGCGACGTTCGGCCCCCATCATGACTTTGTCCTTGGCATTTTCAAAGTCGATCATGGTCACGAACCGCCGACCCACCCGGGCGGCCATCAATGCGGCTTCATTCACCAGGTTCGCCAAATCTGCACCGGAAAACCCAGGTGTCCCGCGCGCGATGATGCGCAGGTCAACATCGGGACCCAGCGGCGTTTTGCGCGCATGCACGCCCAAGATCTTTTCGCGCCCTTTGATGTCAGGATTCCCGACAGTCACCTGACGGTCAAAGCGGCCAGGACGCAGCAGCGCGGGATCAAGAACATCTTTACGGTTGGTGGCGGCGATGATGATGACGCCTTCATTGGCCTCAAACCCGTCCATTTCGACCAGCAGCTGGTTCAATGTCTGCTCGCGCTCATCGTTCCCGCCGCCGTACCCGGCACCGCGATGACGCCCGACCGCGTCGATTTCATCGATAAACACGATACACGGCGCGTTTTTCTTGGCCTGCTCGAACATATCGCGGACGCGGGACGCACCCACACCAACGAACATTTCAACAACGTCAGAGCCCGATATGGTAAAGAACGGCACGCCCGCCTCACCCGCGACAGCGCGCGCCAGCAGCGTTTTACCAGTCCCCGGAGGACCCACCAGCAGAGCGCCTTTGGGAATTTTACCGCCCAAGCGGCTATATTTCTGCGGGTTGCGCAAGAATTCGACGATTTCGTCCAGTTCTTCCTTGGCTTCGTCAATGCCCGCGACGTCATCAAAGGTCACGCGGCCTTGTTTTTCGGTCAGCATCTTGGCCTTCGATTTGCCAAAACCCATCGCGCCGCCCCCGCGTCCGCCTTGCATCCGGTTCATGAAATATATCCACACACCGATCAGCAGTAAAAACGGCAGCAAGCTGAGCAAGAACGACTGGAAGCCGGACTGTTCCTGTTGCTCTGCACGCACCGGGATATCATTGTCGATCAAAAGCCCGGTAATTTCTGCATCTTCAGGCTTGATGGCGACATAATCCGTCTCGCCGCGCCGGAACCTGACCTGTTCGCCGTCCAGCGTCACAGCCGACACCTGGCCGGATTCAACTGAGTCGACAAAGTCAGAATAGCTGACTTCGCGGCTTTGCATCGTGCTGCCCGTGCCCGAAAACAAGTTAAACAAGGCCAGAATCAGCAAAAACAGAACGACCCAAAAGGCGATATTGCGTGCGTTGCCCAAGGAAACTCTCCTAAAAAGGGATAAAGGGCGGCGGGGCCGTCCTTATGTTAGGCTATAGATAGCCATCCCGGCCCTTTGTTCAATGAGAAAGCAAATAAGATGTGAACGGCGTGACAATCTGTGCGTGCCAATCTGGATTAAAATGCGCAATCGGAGCGGCGATCAAATCCTCGGCGCACCACACAGCCGGACTGGCCATCACAGCGGCCCGGGGTTGCTGTGCTGTGCGCCAATCGGTGCAATGTGCGATGCCCTCCCCCAAAGCGCGGAGCTGATATCCGGCCTGCCAAGGGCCTGACACGGTCCAGCGTCCGTCCCATATCCGGTCTTCGGAACAGATCGCGCCGACCGCGCCATATTCTCGAAACACCAAAATCTTGTTGTGCGTTGTTTCAGCCTTTGCCCCGATCAACGTTCCCGCACCGCCCGCCAGCAGCGCCGCGCACAGATCAACGACTGCCGCTGCACGGGGCTTATAGTGTGCGCCAGACACCCACATGCAGGCCGCGCCCAACAGACGGGTTTGTGTATCGGGCTCAAGTTTGGCAAAGCCATCGCGCGCAAAGGAAATAAGCCCCTGATCGCAAGGCGCACATAAGCTGCGCGCTGTCTCATAGGCCCGGGCTTTCAACGCCTCAGAGGCGCGCGCCATGCGACCAGCTGTATCCACCAACACGTCCGCGCTGATGCCCAAGTCTTCAAGTAGGGGCAATGCTTTGCGCATCTGAACCCGGGTGTATTTCGGATCTTCATTGCTGGGATCGTCAACCCAAGGCACATGACATGCGCTGGCATAGCTCCGCAGATTGGTCCGGCGCATGTCCAGACACGGGCGAATAATGTGAAACCCCGCACCTTTTGTCGTGGGAATATGTCGTTTGGCTTGCATCTTGGACAGCCCATCGACGCCAGAACCGCGCGCCAGCCGAATCAGGAAGGTTTCGGCCACATCGTCGCGTGTATGCGCCATTAAGACGTGTTCAATCCCGCCGCGCCAGGAATCAATCAAGGACAGGCGCGCGTTCCGGGCCGCATCTTGGACGTTGCCCAGACCATCCCACTGCCACCGCACAATATCGTGAGGTATGTTCAAAATCGCGCATTCTTGGGCAACCATCTGCGCCTCGCCCGCACTTTCAGGGCGCAACCCGTGATCAACAGTCACCACCCGCAAGCCAACACCCCACACCCGCGCCCAAGACTGCGCCAGCGCCAGCATCGCCATACTATCGCCGCCACCAGACACCGCCAAACCCAGCTGATCTGGAAAGTTCGGGCCTAACAGCTGGCCCATCGCATCGGCAAACTGCTGATCCAGCGACATCGGATTAGTCGCAGCCAATCGCTTGCAAAGCGACATCCGCATCCGCGCGGGCCTGCTCGGCCTCGGGGTAACGTTTTTCGACTTCGCGCAAGGTCACACAGGCCTCATCAATCTGACCCAATGTGCCAAGAGACACCCCAAGATTGGTCAAAGCACCCGGGGCTGTTGGACCCAGTTGATCGGCCGTGAAGGCCGCCAAATAGGCCCGCGCCGCTTCCCGGACATCGCCTAAACCCTCTTGTGCCTCGGCGTTTGCCAAATGCGCCTGTGCGGTCAACGGAGACCCGGGATAATTCTGTATAAACTGGGCAAACCCAGTCGCAGCCGCGGCAAAGTCACCCTCGGCCAGCGCCTGTTGGGCAGCATCAAAGTCGGACTGTTCCCCAATGGCCAATTCGGGACCGGAGGGTGCGGGCGTTTGAACTTCGACGGTTTGCGGCGAAGCTGGGTTGTCTGGCGCAATATCCCCCCCAAGACGCGGCGTGTCCCCCAATGTGGCAATATCACAGGCCTCTTCGAGCTCACACAAACGAAACTCAAGATCCCCGATTTGGTTCGTGCCATCGCGCACCACAGCTTCGATGCGGAAATCAAGCCTTTCTGTTTGCGCCGTCAGCCGCTGCACTTCGCTTTCCAGCGCATTCAGACGCTCAAGTACAGACCCGCCCACAACGCCATTAGGGGATCCGGTCGTGTTCAGCTCGGTTTTCAAGGTCTGCAGCTCGACAAACAGAACTGTCAATTCCTGGCGTATGTCGGCCAAAGTCTGACCACGATCCTGCGCCGAAACTGGCACACCCAAAACAGGGGCTGTCAAAAGGCATGTAACGACGATTAAAGGGCGCAACTTCATCAGATTATCCCGAAACGCCTGCAGCCAGAACAGTTACGGCCCGGCGGTTTTGCGCATAACAGGATTCTTCCGAACAAATCTCAAGCGGGCGTTCTTTGCCAAATGAAACGACTTTCAGGCGGGAGTCAGCAACACCCCGCGAAATCAAGTAATTGCGCGCTTCATCTGCCCGGCGCGCGCCCAAGGCGATGTTATATTGACGTGTGCCTTGCTCATCCGCATGGCCCTCAATCACCGCATCGAACGCCGGATTGGCCGAAAGCCACGCCGCCTGCCCGTCCAAGACCCCGCGCCCTTCGGCACTGAGGTTAGATTGGTTGATCGCAAACAAAACACGGTCCCCGACAGTTTGCTGGAAATATGCCACCGAGGTCGGATCGGACGCACTGCCCGGCACAATACCGGCATTTGCACTGCCCAAAGCACCAGCGCCCGCAGCCGCATCGCCCCCCAAACGGGCGGGATTGTTACACGCCGCCAGCCCCAAAGCGGCGACAATAAAAAGGGCCTTTGTGGAAAATGTCATGCTCTTGCCTTTGTTATGTGACCCGCACTTTTTCAAGTTCGGCGGGTTTTGTGAAGTTTTCTATTGCAGTGGACCCCAGCTGGGATCCGACGCGCCATCTGGTGTGCGCACAGGTCGCAAGGCGCGCCCCGTCACATCCACCGAAAACAGGGACGAACGGCCAGACGCCCCTTGGGTGTCGCGGTGAAACATCAGCACCCGGCCATTGGGCGCCCAGGTCGGGCCTTCATCCAGAAACGAGGCCGTAATCAATCGCTCGCGGGTGCCATCAACGCGCATGACACCAATATGGAAACGGCCCTTGTTCTGTTTGGTAAAGGCCACCAGATCTCCGCGCGGGGACCAAACTGGCGTGCCATAACGGCCCTCGCCTGTGGAAATACGCCGCGCTTCGCCCCCGTTTGCGGACATAATATAAAGCTGCGGCGCGCCACTGCGGTCTGATTCAAACACGATTTGGCGGCCATCGGGGGAAAAGCTGGGCGCGGTCTCAATGGACGGGGCCGAGGTCAGCCGTGTTGCGCGCCCGCTTGTCAAAGTCATCGTGTACAAATCCGTATTGCCATTTTGCGTGAGCGAATAGACCACCCGCTGCCCATCCGGCGAAAAGCGCGGCGCAAAGGACATCGTCCCATCGCCACTTTCCAGAACACGCCGTTGAACCGAGCCCACATCCAGCACATAGATTTTGGGAAAACCAGTTTCATAGCTGGTATACAGCACGCGCGATCCGTCGGGCGAAAAACGCGGCGCCAGCACAAGGGCTGAGCTGTCGGTTAAATACTGCACATTGGCCCCGTCTTGATCCATGATGGCAAGGCGCTTTTGGCGTTTGCCTTTGGGACCACTTTCGCTGACGAACACCACGCGGGTGTCGAAATAGCCGGTCTCGCCGGTGATCCGGGAATAGACCGCATCCGAAACCTTGTGTGCCATGCGCCGCCAGCCTTCGGTCGTGCCATTCAGCGCCAAACCTTGCCCCAGCTCTTGACCTGAAATCACATCATAAAGTCGGAATTTCACCTGCACCTGGTTGCCCGTCACCGTCACCGCCCCCGCAACTAAGGCAGACGCATTGATCGCGCGCCAATCGGGAAACGCCACAGGTGCGCCAAAATCTGAAAATCCGCTGATATAGGCACTTTGCGGCACTTCGCGAAACAAGCCTGTGCTCGATAGATTGGCCGCCACGACCCGGCTCAGCTCGGCCGCATATTGCTGCCCTGCTTGGTTTTCAGCTACGAAATTGGGCACCGCAACGGGCATCGGTTCAATCACACCTTCCGTGATTTCAATGCGCAGCGGCCCCACCTGGGCCAACACAAGGCCCGGTCCCACAAACACCGCTAAAGCGCCCAAAACAGCGCCAATTATCTGTCTTTTCATCGCCAAAACATCCCTTCCGGGTTGAACGTCATCTCAATTTCTTGCCACTGATCGAATTTCTCGACCGGAAGCGGAAATCCGCGCGCACCACAGCGCAAGATCGCACGCCGGGCCGTTTCATAGACCCGCCGGGCCGCCTGATCATTGCCGCCCACAAACCCGATCATCCGAATGCTGTCGCCTTTCGGCGTGCCGTCGCGGTTCATGGCCACAAAAACGGTGACTTTGGTGTCTTGGGCCTGCGTCGACAAGGTGCCGGTGTTCCAGCACTGCGACACGGACACACGCAGCCCGTCCAGTTCACCCCCGGTTAGCGGCGGACCCTGGATGGCACCGGTGCTGGTTTGAGCGTTTGCCACAGCGCCTGCAATCGCGTCGGCCAAATCATCCTTGGTAGGTCCCGGTTCGGGCGGCTCACTGGGGCTGGTCTCGGCCGTTTGCGTGGGCTCGGGCGATATGTCTTCTGGATCTGGGGCGGGTGCATTTGGGCGTGAGGGTGGACGCGCACTGCGAATGGGTGCCGCAGCAGGCGTGTCGGCTTCGCTGACCAACCGATCTGACGCGGCCTCAGGGGCGGTTTCTTCGCGCGGCTCTTGCACGATGGCAGCATCAGGGCTGGGCGCAATGGCGTCTTGGGCGGCTTCACCAGGGCGGGTGTTAAGATCTGGGCGCGCCACGGGCACAGGGGCCACGCGGTCCGCTTGTTCCGGCACGGCCTCGGGGGCGGTTTCGGGTACTAAAACAGCCGTATCTGGTTCGGGCGCAGGAAGTTGGGGGGCCGGTGGTTCTGGCGCAACGGATGCAGGGCCCGGCACGTTGTTCGGTGCCGGGACTGCATCGGGTTCCACCACGGGGTCTGGTTCTAAAACAGGGTCTGGTGCGGCCTCAATGGGTTGCGGCAAGGGCGGGTCAACAGGTGCAGGCTGGGCTGCAGGGATGTCTTGCGCAGCTAAGGCAATCATCGCTTCAAACTGCGCGCTGGAAATCACCGAAACATCCTGCACGCTCATCGGCAATGGCTCCGAGCGGAACGGATTGCCCACCAGCAGCCCCCCCAACAAAAGCGCGTGGGCCGAGACCGAGATTTTTGTCCCTGTATCCACCCGTCGCTATCCATCTTCGCCCGTCAAACTGGGCCCGCCAATATCCGTGACCAGCCCGATATTGCTGAAACCGCCGGCGTTCAACGCGCCCATGACTTCCATCACCGACGCATAAGGCACGGCCCCATCTGCGCGCAAAAAGATTTGATCTGACGCCCGCTCAGACGCAATCGCGCGCAGGCGCACCACCAAATCGGCGCGGTCCGTTTCTGTAGTCTGAATCTGCACAATGCCGTCAGCGGTCAGGGTCACAGTCAGCGGTTCTTCTTGATCCGAAGGCAAAGCCCCGGCAGCCGTCTTGGGCAGATCCACAGGCACGCCAACAGTCACCAAAGGCGCCGCAACCATGAAAATAATCAG
This sequence comes from Paracoccaceae bacterium, assembly GCA_045106335.1. Taxonomy (GTDB): domain Bacteria; phylum Pseudomonadota; class Alphaproteobacteria; order Rhodobacterales; family Rhodobacteraceae; genus Aliishimia. Next base: position 34,933 of record JBGCEM010000104.1, read on the forward strand.
CAGCACCAACATCACATCAACAAACGGTGTGACATTGATCTCAGCCATGGGCTGCACCCGACGACGCCTGCGCCGCGACCCAGACCGTTCTGAAGTTATGACCTGCCCGCCCATCTTGGCCTACCCATCCAACTGGCGCGACAGAATGGTGGCGAATTCATCGGAAAACGCCTCATAACCGCTGATAATCCGGTCACAATCCGCACTGAGCTTATTGTAGAAAATCACTGCGGGGATCGCGGCCAACAGGCCCAAACCCGTCGCCAAAAGCGCCTCGGCAATGCCCGGTGCGACCACGGCCAGATTGGTGTTTTGCTGCTCGGCGATTTCGATAAAGGCGTTCATGATACCAATCACCGTGCCGAACAGACCAATAAACGGCGCGGACGAGCCAACCGTGGCCAGCACGGTCAGACCCTTCTGCAACGCTTCGGCCTCTTTCTGGATCGCGACATCCATGGATCGATCTATGCGCGCTGTGGCCCCCGCAATCATCGCGCCATCTTCGCGGTGTGAGCGTCGCCATTCGATCATACCGGCGGCAAAGACCCGCTCGGCGCGGCCATCTGGGGCCGGCCCAATCTCATCGAATAACCCGTCCAAAGGCGCACCGGACCAGAATTGTTCGTCAAACGCCTGCGCTTCGGCCCGCGCATTACGATAGGCAAGCACCTTTTGCAAAATAATAGCCCAGGCCCAGACCGAAGCCACAACCAGCATAATCATCACAAGTTTTACGGTAAATGTGGCGCGCATAAACAACGCCCACATAGAGAAATCAATCTCTTGCGCCAACGCAAGGGTGTCTGCTTCCATCTGCCTGCTCTTTATCCACCGCCTGTTTTCAGGCTTTAATTATAGTTAATCATACGGCGTTTTTCAGATGAATGCCATCACTTCAGCGTCATATGGGCAATTTCTTAACCTGGGCGGAAATTTGAACGCAGCAAAGACCCCGCCACACCGCGCAAGCCCTTGTTTCTGAGTCGAAATCCACGAAGTGGCCAAATTCCGCCCAAACCAAGGCGCTAGGTATATTTCGCAAACACATTCCATCGGTTGTTTCCCCCCGAAATTTTCGGCAAGACAGACCCAAATCGACGGGCAAAGGAACAGATATGGATCGCGCGCAGATTGTTCACGACAACTTTTTAAGCCGGGTGAACGCGCAGGATTTACCGGGTGGATCTGGGGTAACCAACAGCCCGCCTGACACGCTGATGCGTCTGTTTCGCGCCCAGTGTTTGTCGCGTCAATTGGACCGCACAAGTCGGCAGATGCAAAAAGAGGGTCAGGGATTTTACACCATTGGGTCGAGTGGGCATGAGGGTATGGCGGCGGTGGCCGAAGCATTGCGTCCGACAGACATGGCGTTTTTGCACTACCGCGATGCAGCGTTTCAGATTGCCCGCGCGGGCCAAGTTCCCGGCCAGACACCCGCTTGGGATATCCTGCTGAGCTTTGCGGCCTCCGCTGAGGATCCGATTTCGGGGGGGCGCCATAAGGTTTTGGGGTCTGATGCTTTGAATATCCCGCCGCAGACCTCGACCATTGCCAGCCATTTGCCCAAAGCTGTTGGGGCGGCACATTCCATCGGGCTGGCGGCGCGCAGTACGCCCGAACATGTGCGCCTGCCAAAGGATGCGATTGTGATGTGTTCCTTTGGCGATGCCTCAAGCAATCACTCTACCGCGCAAGGGGCGATCAACACTGCGTGTTGGACCAGCTTTCAAGCCGCGCCGATGCCGCTGTTGCTGGTGTGCGAAGACAACGGAATTGGGATTTCGACCCCGACGCCGCACGGTTGGATTGCGGCCAATTTCGCCCAGCGCCCGGGGTTGAAATATTTCAGCTGCGACGGGCTGGATCTGGATGACACCTTGCGTGTCACTGCGCAGGCCGCAGCCTATGTGCGCAGCCGGCGCAAGCCTGCGTTTTTGCATATGCGGATGGTGCGGCTTTATGGGCATGCAGGCTCGGATGTTGAGCTAAGTTACCGCGCGAAAGCGGCTGTTGAGGCAGATGAAGCGAATGATCCGTTGCTCCATTCTGTGCGATTGCTGCGCGACGCGGGCGCCTGTACCCCCGCGCAAGCCCTAACGATTTACAATGACACCGGCGCAGAGTGTACGCGCATTGCCGCCAAGGTGATCCAGCGCCCCCGGTTGAAGACTGCCCAGGATGTGATGGCCAGCCTGATCCCCCCACCCCGCGCGTGTGCGCCCAGCAATGGGCCAACGGCGTCTGAGCGCGCGGCCCTGTTTGGCAATGATATTACGGCCATGAACGATCCACAGCCGATGGCGCGTCTAATAGGTTGGGCCTTGAGCGATCTGATGTTGGAACACCGCGATGTCGTGTTAGCAGGCGAAGATGTGGGGCGCAAAGGCGGCGTCTACGGTGCCACGCAAAAGCTGCAGGCGCGGTTTGGTCCGGACCGTGTCATCGACACGCTGCTGGATGAACAGGCGATCTTGGGCTTGGCCATAGGGCTGGGACATAACGGCTTTACGCCGATCCCGGAAATCCAATTCCTCGCTTATCTGCACAATGCCGAGGACCAATTGCGCGGAGAAGCCGCCACGCTTAGCTTTTTCTCAGATGGGCAATATACCAACCCAATGGTGCTGCGCATTGCGGGGCTTGGCTATCAAAAAGGCTTCGGCGGTCATTTTCACAACGACAATTCCCTGGCGGTGCTGCGCGATATTCCCGGCCTCATTATCGCCTGCCCCTCGCGCGGGGATGACGCGGTGCGGATGCTGCGCGAAGCTGTGCGTCTGGCCCGTGAAGAGCAGCGCGTTGTGGTTTTTGTTGAGCCTATTGCGCTTTATCCGATGCGCGATCTGCACGCGCCGGGTGACAAGGACTGGATGTCAACTTATCCTGATCCCCAAGACCGGATCGAATTGGGCGAAATCGGCGTGGATGGCAGCGGCACAGATCTGGCGATCCTAACCTATGGCAATGGGCGCTATTTGGCGACGCAGGCGGCCAAGACCCTGAACGCCTCCGGGATACAGACCCGAGTGATTGATATACGCTGGCTGGCCCCCCTGCCCCAAGCGGCTTTGGTCGCGCAAGCCAAGGCCTGCAAGGCCACCCTGGTTGTGGATGAGTGTCGCAAGACCGGCAGTCAGTCAGAAGCGTTGATGACACTGCTGGTAGAACACGGGATCCAAAACACGGCCCGTGTTGCGGCCGATGACTGCTTTATAGCAACAGGTCCTGCCTATGGGGCCACACTGCCCTCGACCACAGGCATTGTCAGGGCCGCGACGGACCTGTGTCTGACACCTAAGTAACGACACCGGCCATCCCTGCTTGGCACGCGCCCGCAACAACACCTTAGCGACCCGATGATTTAATCACTTAAAGCGTGTCGAGTCTAACTCAACTCACGTTTTCTCGGCCCTTGGCTTTGCTCAAACGCAAAAACGGATGTGCATTGGCTCAGATAAAACGCGAAAAGCTATAATTGCGCGCGCACAGCTTCCGGGAGACGCACAGGTCGTCCGTCCGTGCGCATACAGGCCGCGGTTACTTTGGCGCGAAAGATCACCGCATCCCCGCGCAAGACCTCTTGATCAAACACCCAACGCACCGCGCCTTTGGCCCCATGCGTGCTGACAATCTTCAACCGATCCCCCAAACGCGCCGCACTCAGATAGACGGCCTCAACCCGTGTCACCACAAACACGATGCCCTCTGCGCGCATCGCGTTTTGATCCAGGCCGATCCTTTCAACAATCTCTGAGCGCGCCCGTTCAATATACCGCAGGTAGTTGGCGTAATACACCACCCCGCCCATATCGGTGTCTTCATAATAAACGGTAACTGGAAACTGATGCGGTTCTGACATTGGGGACCCCTTTGCGCACAAAGGTTAAGATGCCCAAGCCGGGCGCTCAATCCCCAAATCGTCGATAAGACGTGCGCATGTGACCTGCTCAAACCGTGTCGGCCAATCTACCCCCAACACCGCAGCACGCGCTTTGGCACGCGGGATATACGCCGCAGCATAGGCCAAATGCCCCGCGATCATTGCCTCTCGGGTCGGCACCGCAGGCGGCAAAGCGCTCAGCACATCTTTCTGCTCTTGTGTGATCAACCGGTTCAGATGCAACACCCCGCCGCGATCCGGCGCGCCGGTCTCTTCGATCATAAGATCCACCAGCAAATTGCGCAGATGGAAGACGCCCAACACACCGTTGATATACTCTTGCCGCCCCACCGCCAAAGGCAGCAGCCCCAAAATTCGAATGAACTCTTGCACTTGGTACAAAAAACGCGCGCCAGATTGCACAGGCTGCGGTGCCTCAGCACGCAAGCTGGCGTATATGCCAACACTATCAAACACCGGCTTCAGACCCGCCTGCGTGTGATGCCCCATCTGGTCCGGGCGCAACAGAACCACATCCGTGCGGGTCCAATCCGCTGTGATTGCGTTTATCAAAACAGGCACAGTCGTGCGATCCCACCACAATACGATTTCGCCTGTCTGTTCGATGGCCGCGCGCCACAAAGCCGCGACTGTATCCGTGGCCCCACCTTCCGTAACCAGTACAAAATCCAAGTCACTAAACGCGTCGGCCCGCCCACTGGCATGACTGCCACTCAAAAACAACGCCTGAACACCAGGCGCTTCGCGTAAATTCTGCGCCAAGGTATCGATCACTTGTTGCGTCACCATGTCGTCCCCCTATGCCAG
>JBGCEM010000105.1:0-3426 GCA_045106335.1 Paracoccaceae bacterium
TTCACCAAGAAGCCCTGCGCATCCACCTCGCGCCACATCAGGCCTTCCATCACACCCGTCACCCACATCGAAGCGGCGTAAAGAACAATCCCGATTGTCGCCAACCAGAAATGCCAAGACACAGCCCGCACAGAATAAAGACCCTGTTTGTGCCAAAGCTTGGGCACGAGGTAATAGAGCATCCCGAAGGTAATCAGCCCGTTCCAGCCAAGCGCACCTGAATGCACATGGCCAATGGTCCAATCGGTGTAATGCGACAGCGAATTGACCGCGCGGATCGACATCATCGGTCCCTCAAAGGTCGACATGCCGTAGAAAGCCAGCGAGGTCACCATCATCCGCAGCACAGGATCACTGCGCAGCTTGTCCCACGCGCCAGATAGCGTCATCAATCCGTTGATCATACCGCCCCATGAGGGCATCCAGAGCACGATGGAGAAAACCATCCCCAGCGTCGAGGCCCAATCGGGCAGCGCTGTGTAGTGCAGGTGGTGTGGTCCGGCCCAGATGTAGAGAAAGATCAGCGCCCAAAAGTGGATGATGGAGAGTTTGTAGCTATAGACCGGGCGGTTCGCCTGTTTGGGGACAAAGTAGTACATCATCCCCAGAAAGCCCGCAGTGAGGAAGAACCCAACCGCGTTATGCCCGTACCACCACTGGGTCATCGCATCCTGCACGCCGCTGAAGACCTGCACAGATTTGCTGCCCCAGATGCTGACCGGCACGGACAGATTGTTGACCACATGCAGCATCGCCACGGTGATGATAAAGCTGAGGAAGAACCAGTTTGCCACGTAGATATGGCGCTCGCGGCGTTTGAAGATCGTGCCGAGAAAAACCGCCAGATAGGTGAGCCAGACGAGGGTGAGCCAGATATCCACGTACCACTCGGGCTCGGCATATTCCTTGGACTGGGTCGCGCCGAGCAAATAACCCGTGGCGGCCAGCACGATAAAGAGCTGGTATCCCCAGAAGACAAACCACGCGAGGTTGCCGCCCCAGAGCCGCACGCCGCTGGTGCGCTGCACCACATAGAGCGAGGTCGCAATCAACGCATTGCCGCCAAAGGCAAAGATCACCGCACTGGTGTGCAGCGGGCGCAAGCGGCCAAAGTTGGCATAGGGCTGGGCCCAGTCAAAGTTCAGCGCGGGAAAGGCAAGCTGGAACGCGATAAACGTGCCCACCAGAAACCCCGCAATGCCCCAAAAGGCGGTGGCGATGACCCCGGCCCGTATGACGCCGTCAAAGTAGATGCCGTCCTGCGGCGCGGGTTTTGCATCGCCCGTGCCGCGCAACACCCACACAAATAGGCCAAAGGCGATCAGCATGATCAAGATTGCATGCAGCTGGTAGGCCGCATCATGCGCCCAGTTTGCAGCCATCGCCGCAATCAGGGTGATTAATCCCAAAAGGATGAGTTTTATATAGTCCATAAAATGCCCTCACGGTTCGTTGAGCACCAAATGACGCTCCTGTTCGCAAGGATGGTTTAGGACGGTCGCCGCAGCGGTTCTTTGATCTGAGTCAAACGCGGGGGAAAAATGTTTTTCGGGGCGACCTCAATATCGAAGGGCTAGTGCAACCTATGATCGGTCACATCATCCCCCGTCGCACCGCGCAGTGCCGCGAGGTTTGTTACATCAAGCTGCCCGCGGCCGGAAAAAGAAATGATCCCGTCCTTCTTCATCGCATTAAGTTGCCGGCTCACAGTCTCTAGCGTGAGCCCGAGAAAATTGGCGATCTGGTCACGCGTCATTGGCAGATCCAGCGTCATCAAGGCGCCCGTCCCATCCAGCACTCCGCGCCGCGTCAGCAAGTCGATAAAGGTCGCTATCTTTTCCCGCGCACTTTTACGCCCGAGCAGGATCATCCAGTCGCGGGCGGCGTCCAACTCGTCCAGCGCAAGCTCCATCAGGCGCTGCGCCACATGGGGGGTCTCATCAATCATTTTCTCGAATTTGACCCGTTCGAACCGGCACAGCGTCACATCAGTGGTCGCCGTCACATCAAACTCAACATGGCGGCGCCCGGGCCGCCCGATGAAATCCGATGGCAAGAGCAGGCCAACCATCTGCGTGCGCCCGTCCTCAAGCGTTTTGGACAGGCTTGCGACCCCCGAAACCACACTGGCCACAAACTCAAGCGGTGCACCGCGCCACGCGATGGCTTCGCCCGCCGCATAACTACGGTAGGACTTCATCGCCTCGAGCATGGCAAGTTCATCGCCGTCACAGCGCGAACACACCGCGCGGTGCCGAATCGGGCATTGGTCGCAAGAGACATTCGGGACTTTGGTTTTTGGCATCAAAATCAATTCACTCTAAACGCGGCCCGCTCAATATAGCCAAAGTCTGGCAGTAAAGCGACCCTTGCACGCCAGCACATTCCATCGGCGCAGACTATGCCGCACCCTATCGTCAAAAGCCCAATCATGCCCCGATTGCAGGCTGAAAATAAAAATGGTATACCAAAATTCACCAGCGACGTCATGGCTGCATCAGGACCGTTCCTCGCGGCCCAGCGGCACATATTACCAACCTGAAAGCGATCATTTAAAGCGCGCAGAACACCAAGGGGGGAGGGCATCACAAAATGAAAGAAACCATCTTTCTCTATGGCACACCCCAGCCCGCCGCGCCGCGGCGCAGCATCAGGTGCGGCAGCCTGAACGCGGTGATCGAGGCGGGCGCATTGCGGGCCATCTCCCTTGGGCCCGTTGAACTGGTCCGGCAAATCGACTTTCCCGTGCGCGATGAAAACTGGGCAAGCCTGCCGCCCGCGACCCTACACGAAAGCCTGCTCGAAAGCGATGACGAGACCCGCTACACCCACAGCTTCGAGGTCGCAAATGGCGCGCTCCAGTGCCGCGTGACCTACACACTGTCGCGCAGCAGCACTCGGTCAGGCAATGACACCGGGACAATAACTGGCACAATCACCGCCCATGGCACCGCAACCGCGACCCGCGATTTCACCACCAACCGCACCGGCTTCAGCCTGCTGCATCCGCTCGAACATGTGGCAGGCCGCCCCGTTACTGTACGCCATACCTCCGGCGCGACTGCCGCCCTGCAAATGCCCGATCTGATCTCTCCCGATCAACCGATCAAAGACATCGCAGCGCTTGCCTTCACCCCCAATGACATCGCGCTCGACATCGCCTTCGATGGCGAGGTTTTTGAGATGGAGGACCAACGCAATTGGTCCGACGCCTCCTTCAAAACCTACTGCCGCCCACTTGTGGAACCCTTCGCCCATACCATCAAAGCCGGCGAAACCCTGAGCCAGACCATCACCATCACCGCCGCAGGCACACCGCCATCCGCGCAAGCCACTGCCCCAAAGCCTATTGAGCTCGGCACAGACACCCCGGAACCTCTCCCACGGCGCTGCCTTGCGCTGCAAAAGGGCTGGATGATCGAGGAC
>JBGCEM010000106.1:0-21109 GCA_045106335.1 Paracoccaceae bacterium
ATCGGCGCATCTTCTCAAGGTTCGAAAAACTCGACGTGATGTATCGCGCGTTCCTCAACTTCGCTCTCATCGTGGACATGATCAAGTGTTAACAGGCCCTAATACACGTCTGCTTAAGGCTGCTCTCTTGTCGCTTACAACCTTGAAGCAGAAGTAACAAAAATGCGAATCCTTAACTTCAACAAGCCATATTTGAAACGGCTCAGAAAATGTGCCGCGAGTTTCCATTCATCAAGCAGCATAGGGCGCATGCAACGAAGACAATGGCTCTTCACTTAGCAAAGAAAACTCCGGGGGATTGGGGGCTGGCCCCCAACGACGCTTTAGTCCCCACATGCATGAAAGATAAAGCCAAGCAAATTCAGCAAGACTTGCGCGCCAAGAATTGCTGTCGATCCTGTTGGATCATAATCCGGTGCAACCTCGACCAGATCAATGCCAACGACGTCATGCGCCTTAGCAACCTGCTGCAAAAGCTCCAACACGTCGTAATAGAGAAACCCGCCATGCGACGGCGTGCCTGTGCCCGGTGCGATTGACGGGCAAAATGCGTCAATGTCGATGGTAATATAGACCCGCGCACCTTTGGGAATTCGCGCAGCAACGCCCAAGGGTCCCAGGGTGCGGGCTTGCCGCACCGATAAGATATCCGATCCCATGCGCCGCGCATCTGCGTAGCCTTCGCGCGCAGTTGAAGACACATTGCGAATGCCCACTTGCGTCAATCCCGTCACATAAGTCTGTTCTGCCGCACGGCGCATCGGGTTACCATGCCCGTGTCGCACACCGTGCCGTTCATCCACAAAGTCTAAATGCGCATCTATTTGCAGAATATGAATATCGCCCTGGCCCTCAAACGCACGGATACATGGAATATTTACCGAATGATCGCCCCCCAGCACCACTGGCAGCGCCCCTGCTGACAGGGCCGCACGCACACCTGTTTCGATATTGGAATGGCTCTTTTCGGTGTTCGTATGTACAATGTCAGCATCGCCCATATCCACGATTTTGACTGACCCCGGCAGATAGACCGCTTCGTCTTCGTGATCATATGCCCCTGCATGCCCGAAACTGAACAGGGTGGACGCGTCACGCAAAGCACGCGGGCCAAAGCGCGCGCCAGGGCGCCATTGCGTGCCAAAATCAAAGGGCGCGCCAAGGATGGCAACATCGGCTTTTAAGGCTGACCAGTCAGGCTGATAGGGCCGCTTTCCAAAGGTCGAAATGCCGACAAAAGGCAAGTCGAGCCTGCCTGATTCATACCCGTGTTCGTCCATCTGCTATTTCCCAAATCCTATGTCATGACGGGTGTAAGGCGCATTGATCTGCTTGTCAGGATAATTTTTGCACGGGTCGCGACGGGCTGGTGGTCGCCGTATCGCCCGGTTGCGAAGCGCTTATGATTTGCGCACGTCTGCGCGGCCAGCAAGTTTGTTTGATAGATGGTGCCGCCATTGATCATGGGGCGGACGGTGACCCGCGTCACACCGACGAAATGCATGATCCATTACGCACTTAGGTGGTAATTTGCGGAAAAAAAACAACTAATTTGGCGTCGCGTTTTGATTTCTAGGGGCTTGTCCGCAATAGATTTTTCAAGAGCAGACCTTGTTGGCTCGAGTCCTGGTCCAAGTTTTGCGGCCTTAGAGCCGTCTCGATCTGTTTATTTAGCGTATGAGGGTAAAGGCTCAGATGGAAACGACTTTGCCATTAATAGCGGGACTTCAAACTATGGGCTTGGAGGCGTGTTGATAGCGCAAGGCCCGCAACCTTTTGGGGACACGTTTGGGTTTGTACAAAATGGATCGCGGCCGAGACTTGTATTGCCTTTCGGTTATGTTGCGAACGCGGCAATCAGCGGTGGCGCGACAGTCTTGGGCACGAACCTTGCCAGTCTTGGGGCCGTGAACGGATCGTATTCGTGGACCGCTGGAAATAACCAAATCACATTGGAAGTTGGGTCTGCACCGTTAATGGCGGTTCCACTGCCATCTTCTGCACTTTTGCTGTTGGCGGGGCTCGGGCTGATTTCAGTGGCCAGTCGTCGCCGCGCTTCGTGATTTTGGTTCGTTGGCGAAGAGCTGACGAGCCCCTGCTTTGGTTTACTGACCGTTGGCGAACGCCTACGTCGATTTGCTGGATGTTGACGGTTTAGACCTTTGGTGATGTGACCCTAAATTGGGCGGGATGCGGATCAAAGCGGTCGGCCGCCCAATCAGCCCCTTTTCATTTCGGTCTTTGCGTGAAATAGGGACGTGCCAACTGAAACCCTGCGAAAGGATGCACGCATGGAGATTCGTGAGGCTCTTACCTTTGATGATGTTCTGCTGGTGCCCGGTGCGTCCAATGTGTTGCCGGCAACGGCGGACACGCGTACGCGGGTGACAAAATCGATTGCGCTGAACATTCCGTTGCTCAGTTCAGCGATGGACACGGTCACGGAAGGGCGCATGGCGATTGCGATGGCGCAGTCCGGCGGTATGGGCGTCATTCACCGCAATTTGACAGTGGACGAACAGGCCCGCGAAGTGCGCCGCGTCAAGCGGTTTGAAAGTGGGATTGTGTTTAATCCGGTGACTTTACGTCCCGACCAGACTTTGGCCGAAGCTAAGGCGTTAACAGAACGGTATCGCTTCACAGGCTTTCCTGTTGTCGATGAAAACCGCCGCGTGTTGGGCATTGTGACCAACCGCGATATGCGCTTTGCAGAAATGGATGACACGCCTGTCCATTTGATGATGACCACCAAAGATTTGGCCATCCTGCACGAGCCTGCGGACCGGGACGCTGCAATCAGCCTAATGAAAGCGCGTCGCATTGAAAAGCTGCTGATCACCGATGCGGATGGCAAACTGACAGGTCTTCTGACGTTAAAGGACACGGAACAGGCTGTTTTGAATCCGACCGCTTGTAAGGACGAATTGGGGCGATTGCGTGTGGCGGCGGCGACAACTGTGGGCGATGCGGGCTTTGAACGCTCACAGGCTTTGGTGGATGCAGGCGTCGATATGATCGTGATTGATACCGCACATGGTCATTCCGCAGGTGTGGCCGATGCAGTGCGCCGTGCCAAGTCCCTGTCGAACGAGGTCCAAGTCGTCGCGGGCAATGTTGCGACCGGCGAGGCTACGCGCGCGCTGATTGATGCGGGTGCTGACGCGATTAAAGTCGGCATTGGGCCGGGGTCAATCTGTACCACGCGGATGGTGGCTGGTGTCGGTGTGCCACAGCTGACGGCCATAATGGATTGTGCCAAGGCCGCAGGGGATGTGCCCGTGATTGCGGATGGCGGCATCAAATTTTCGGGCGATTTCGCCAAGGCCATTGCAGCAGGGGCGTCCTGCGCCATGGTCGGTTCGATGATCGCAGGCACAGACGAATCCCCCGGCGAAGTCATCCTGTACCAAGGCCGCAGCTTCAAATCCTATCGCGGCATGGGCAGCTTGGGTGCGATGGCGCGCGGATCTGCAGATCGCTATTTCCAAAAAGACGCGGCCAGTGACAAACTGGTGCCGGAAGGCATCGAGGGCCAGGTGCCCTACAAAGGCAGCGCGTCTGCAGTTGTGCATCAATTGGTCGGTGGCTTGCGTGCCGCGATGGGCTACACGGGCTGCGCGACGGTGGATGACATGCGCCAGAACTGCAGCTTTGTGAAAATCACCGGGGCAGGGTTGAAAGAAAGCCATGTGCATGATGTGCAGATCACGCGGGAAAGTCCCAATTATCGGATTGGGTAGTTCGGGTCAGTCGCGCTTTAAGACCGCAGCGTAAAAACCATCACCCCCTTGGAGCGGCGTGAAACTCTGCTGCGCGATCAAGGTAAACTCTTGGTGCGTGTTTTGAAAATCATCGATCTGCTGGGTATTTTCACAGCTTAACAGCGAGCAAGTCGCATAGACCAAATGCCCACCAGGTTTCACGAAACTGTGGGCATGCCGCAGGATGTCGCGTTGCGTCGTGAGAAGGTCATCCAGTTTTTCACGGCTCAGCGCCCATTTCCCCTGTGGATCACGACGCCAAGACCCGCTGCCTGAGCAGGGGGCATCGATCAGAACTGTGTCGAACCGGCGCGACGGCGATAGGTCTTCGGGAAGCAGGCGCGACACAGGCACACCAGCCCGCTCGGCCCGTGCGGGTAGGTCCTTCATACGCGCGGGGGCATAATCATGGGCATAGAACTTTGCACGCACACGCCCGGCGACCGCCAGTGTTTTGCCACCACCCCCTGCGCAATAATCCAGCAAAGTTTCACCTGCCTTAAGCGGCACCATATCTGCAACCGCTTGCGAGGACACATCCTGTAACTCAACAAGCCCCTCTAAATATGAGTGTGCATGGCGGATCTTGCGTGTGCCATCGGTGACTTCCAGCGCCGATGGCGATAAGGCGTGAGGCTGTGAAGTAATGCCTTCGCTCAACAACCTGGCGACGGCTGCGTCGCGACTAATTTTCGCCAAATTGACCCGCACATGTACTGGCGCCCGCCTTTGCAACGCCGAAGCGACTGGGCGCAGCAAATCACCTAAGGAGGCTTCTAACTCGGGCCAAAGCCAGTCCGGTATATCCGCACTCTCGGCACTGTCTGGCAGCGGCGCACGGCCAGACGTTTGCTCAGCATCCGTTAACGGCACAGGTGCATACGGCCCGGCCCCAAAAGTCGCATGAGGATCCTGCTGCAAGTCGCGGATAAGACCTAAAAATATTGCGCGCCCGTCAGATCCGCCCCCGCGCGCAGACAAGCTTCGTTTCCGGCGCAACGCATCGTAGACCAAATCGGCAATCGCTGCGCGATCTTTGGATCCGGCATAGCGATTTTGGCGTCCCCATCCGGCCAAAGCCCGATCGGCAAGCTCTCCGGCCAAGATGCGGTCTACCAATTCAATTGCGGCGTTGAAGCGGGCTGCGGGGGTCATGGGATCCTCGGGGTGTAGGGCTTTCGGGCTCAAAGGCGCCAGATCACATCATTTGAAAATTGTGAAGCCGTGGATAGACCTTTGATCTGGAAATACTTAACGTTCCAGAGGTGCGAAAGACCAGGGGGCCAATATGAAAAGACGTGACTTTATCCAACATGCGGCGATTTCGGTTGCAGCGATGTCCGCTATGCCAGTTGCGACCAGCGCGGCGGCAAATTTTGATGCGCAAATTAAACCGTCAAACTTGCCCGAAAACCTTTTGCCGCGCGAAGTCCGGTTGCGCACAAAGCTTAACCCCTACGAGCTGCACGTGGATCCTGGCGGATTTGCGTTGTATTTCACGCAACCCAACAACGTGGCCTTGCGTTGGTCCGTGGGAATTGGACGTCCAGGTTTGTACGAGTCAGGCACGTTTTATGTGGGCGCCAAAAAGAAATGGCCTGGATGGACCCCGACACAGGACATGATTAAGCGATCCCCTGGACAGTACAAAAAGTTCGAGAATGGTATGCCAGGAGGACCGAACAATCCTTTAGGTGCCCGGGCGCTGTATCTGTTCCAACCCCAGCGCGGCGATACATTCCTGCGTATACATGGCACGAACGCACCAAATACAATTGGTCGACGTGTGTCCAATGGGTGTGCGCGATTGGTGAATGATCAAATCGTGGGGCTGTATGATATGATCCCGATGCAGACGCGGGTGGTGTTACATCCCACGTCTGTCGGAAACTAACCTTACGCGGCCGTGCGACGCCGGGGACGGCGGCGTTTGGCTGGACTGGGTTTCGCGCCATCTGGCTTATTGGCCCGGGGCTGACTGCCGCGCGCGCCTCCACCGCCACGACGCCCACCACCGCCACGTTTGCTGGGCGATTCTGCGCGACCCAGACCGGGATTCGTGCCACTTGCCACAGGGATTTCGACTTTCATCAGCTTTTCAATCTGACGCAGCAGCCCGGTCTCCTCGGGCGAGCATAAGGCAATCGCTTCGCCCTCACGGCCTGCACGGGCAGTCCGACCAATGCGGTGTACATAATTGTCCGCTACTTCGGGCAACTCATAGTTGATCACATAGGCAACACCTGGAATATCAATCCCACGTGCAGACACATCTGTCGCGACCAACACGTTAATCTCGCCGGCGCGGAAGGCTTTGATGGCGCGATCCCTCTGACCTTGCGATTTGTTGCCGTGTATCGAAGCGGCGTTATATCCGTCTTTGACCAAGCCCTTCATCAGCTTTTCCGCGCCATGTTTTGTGCGTGCAAACACCAAGCTGAGCGCGTCGGGATCGACGGATAACAGCGCGCGCAGCTTTTCGGGTTTGTCTTCTTTTTCAAGGAAATGGATCGATTGCTTAATCTTATCCGCGGCTTTGCCAGGGGGCGAGACTTGCACCTTTTTCGGATTGCTCAAATAGGCCCCGGATAGTTCTTCCATTTGTTTGGGCATCGTTGCAGAGAACAGCATTGTTTGACGCGGGCTGCCGAGGGCGGGCGCGATTTTACGCAAATCATGGATAAAACCCATGTCGAGCATTTGATCCGCTTCATCCAAAACCAAATACCGGGCCGTGTGCAAATGCAGCGCCTTGCGGTTCATGAGGTCAATCAAACGCCCAGGTGTTGCGACCAGAATATCCGTGCCGCGGCCCAAAACTTGGATCTGTTTGTTAATCGACTGGCCGCCCACAACCGTGTTCACCCGCAGATTCGTTTTGGCGGTGTAAAGGCGTAAGCTGGCTGCGATCTGGTTTACCAACTCACGGGTCGGGGCCAGGATCAACGCTTTGACTGTCTTAGGGGCCGGTTTTCCAGGCATATCAAGAAGTTGGTGGATCAGCGGCAAGCCAAAAGCCAGGGTTTTGCCAGTGCCGGTTTGGGCCAATCCCATTATGTCGTGCCCCTGCAGACCCAGCGGAATCGCTTTGGTTTGGATCGGAGTCGGGGTGGCAATTTTGCCGTTTTCCAAAGCAGTTAACAGCACGGGCGCAAGGCCGAGTTCAGAAAATGTAGTCATAATATCCTTTCGGGGCGCGAAGCTTATGCTAAGCGCAACATGTTTGGACGCACAACGGCGACCGGTTCGGGCTTCGCACGGGGCCACTGTTTGCGGGACGTGCGTCAAGAACCCTGCGTGATGGGGAACCTAAGGAGTGGGTGCGCTGTCATGCCTGAATCATTTCGGGCAGAGCCTGCTCACGCGGCGGCGCATTTGTGTCTGACATGAGCCCAAAGCGACGATCCGTCAAGGGGATAGAAAGAATTGTCGCAACTTTGCTGCAAAATGCGATCAAAGCAATCAAAGTTTAACCCAATGGGCCTATCCCAGCGTCATGTTTCAATTGCTTAAACTTCTTTTGCCTGCGCTGATCCCATCTTGGCGGTTCTTTAAGGAAATTGGCCCGTCGCCGCGCGTGCAATACCGTGTGCAAAACCGTGGCGTGACCTCTGTGTGGCGCGAGGCTTTGATGCGGCCAGACCATGTTACTTGGCCTCAGATGTTGCAGCGGATGGTGTGGAATCCAAGTTGGAATTCGTACTTATTTTCAGTAAGTTGTGCGGAACGCTTAATTTCGTATAATTGCGAAAAATCTATGTCGGAAATCAATGCGCGTGTTGCGCAAAGCATTCACGATCCAGACACGGGCATCTTGCAAATTCGGCTTGTCTTTGTGGAACGGGCAGGGCGTCAGTTGCAACATGCCGTAGTGTTCGAAAGCGACCCCGTTTCCCTGGCGCAGTGTCGATGATGGATTTCGAAACGGCTCTGCGGTGGACCGAACTGGCCTTGGCTGCAGCAATTTTACAGCGCAGCTTTGAACATATCATACAAGGCGACAGGGTCTTGTTCGGCGCACAGATTGCCATGGCACTGGTATTGTTGATCGGTGTGCAGACATCCCTGGCAATTTATGTGCTGTGGGTCGCCTGTGCGGCACAATTATTACGGTTTCAGGGACCCTATAACGGCGGGGCAGATAAAATGACGTTGCTTTGCGTGACCTGTTTGGCCGGGGCACATCTGGCGCAAACGGCGTTTTGGGCAGAGCTGGCTTTGGCGTATCTGGCTGTGCAGTTGACCTTGTCCTACGCGGTGTCCGGCTGGGTCAAATTGGTAAACTCCGAGTGGCGGCGTGGGCGTGCTTTGTCGGATGTGTTTACCTTTTCGGCATACCCCGTATCGGAACGTTTACGAAGTTGGGGTCAGCGCAAGCGCGCAATGTTGGCCGGATCTTGGGCGGTGATTGGTTTTGAAGTTATCTTTCCGATCAGTTTGTTACACCCGATCACGCTTATCGGCGCACTTGCCATCGCGGCGGCATTTCACTTTGCCAATGGCATGCTTTTTGGGCTTAATCGGTTCTTTTGGATCTGGATCAGCGCCTATCCTGCAATAATTTGGTTTCAGGGACGCCTTACTGATACATTATGGGTGTAAGGCCTGCTGCTTTAGGACATCCGTGCGATCCAGTCCCCTAACATCTTGGACGGCACATCGGCGTCCCAGATTTCGCGGATGCCAAAGAAATCGGTAAACTGGGACAGGTCGGCAATAACGTCAGCCGTCAACGCACCTTCCGCGACGACGGGAACTTCGATCACTTCAGACCACCATTTGAACAGATCAAAGTCCACTTGCGCCCCAGTCCCCAAGTTCGACACACCCGCAGGGCCAAAGCTGATATAATCCGCGCCAGCTTCGCCAGCACTCATCCCGTCGTGACGCGAAGTGCCACAAAAACTGCCCACAATCGCCTCGACACCTAAAGCGGTTCGCGCGTCGCGCACAGACTTGCCCGCATCGCTTAAATGCACACCATCCAAGCCCAAACGCTGCGCCAACATCGTGTGATCATCGATGACAATTGCCACGTCACGCTCAATCGCCACATCGCGACACGCATCGGCGGCGCGCGCCAAGTGATCCTCATCCTGCGTGGCCAATGCCAAACGCACACAGGCAATGTCATGCGCATCCAACACTTTAGCCAACTCCTCGGGAAAAGTGTGGATGTCGAAATCTGGCGGGGAAATCAAATAGATCTGCGGCTGTTCTGTCATGGAATTGGCCTTTGTGGCGAGTTTTGCGCTGTCTATCGCAAAAAAGCCAAGTTGCAAATGCGATCCGCGGGATTGCTGCACGCCACAGTTTACGCTATCGCGCCCGGCATGAGCGATAGACCTGGTTTCATTCTGGTGCGTCCGCAGATGGGCGAAAATATTGGCGCAGCGGCTCGGGCGATGCTGAATTTCGGCCTTGATCATATGCGCATTGTGGATCCTCGGGATGGATGGCCCAACCCGTCCGCAGTTGCGATGGCCAGCGGGGCAGGGCGTGTGTTGGACAGCGCGATGGTGTGTCCCGATCTTGCAACCGGATTAGGAGATTTTCACTTCACATTTGCAACGACAGCGCGGCCCAGAGATTTGGTGAAATCGGTGTATTCCCCCGAAGAGGCGATGCAACTGGCTTCGCAGAAAATCTATTCAGGCCAAAGGGTTGGCGTGATGTTTGGACCAGAACGCGCGGGGCTTGAAAATGATGATTTAGCCCAGGCGAATGCGTTGATCACCGTGCCGGTTAACCCAGAATACCCGTCGCTGAATTTGGCGCAGTGCGTTTTGCTTGTGGGGTATGAATGGCGCCGCGCGCAAGGACAAATTACGCCAATTGAAGACGTTATGCCCGATACCGAACCGGCGCGCGCGGCAGATATCGAGCATTTGGCGCGCAATTATGAAAGCGCGCTGGATGAGGCTGGGTTCTTCTTTCCACCGCATAAAGTGGATGCGATGAAAATGCGTCTGCGCAATATGTGGAGCCGCTTTCCCCTAACCACCCAAGACACACGCATGTTGCACGGCGCGCTGCGCCAGTTGGTTCGGCCCAAAGACCCAAGCTGACGCGGGACGCTTGGTCGCATTTTTCCCAAAGAAGTCGGTGGTATAGCCAAAGTCACAGTAGACAGCAGCGCGCTGGACGAAGCTCAACGCGTGCAGTAAAGTGCACAACAAAGACAAAAGGCAAATCATGGCCCGAAAACGCAATATTTTCGAAGAGGTTGGCAGCGCCGAGCCGCAACGCCCTGTCGTTCAGCCCGGTGTGATTGATCGCGGCAAGACCGGGGCACGGCGCGCGATCCGTGTGTGGTTGATGATGCTGTTCACGCTTGTGGTTGTCATGATCGCCGTGGGTGGGTTGACCCGTTTGACCGATAGTGGGCTTTCGATCACCGAATGGCGTCCGCTAACCGGGGCGATCCCGCCGTTAAACGCGGCCGATTGGCAATCTGAATTTGAAAAATACCAAGCGATTGACGAATTCCGCATTCAAAACCAATGGATGGATTTGGAAGATTTCAAAGTAATCTATTGGTGGGAATGGGGGCATCGCCAGCTGGGGCGTGTCATTGGCTTGGTCTGGGCAATTGGCTTTCTGTGGTTTCTGGTGCGCCGCCAAATCCCGACGGGATGGACGGGAAAATTGCTGGGGATCGGCGCTTTGGGAGGTTTGCAAGGCGCGATTGGATGGTGGATGGTTGCAAGTGGGGTTACACAAGGGCAAGGCATGGTCGATGTCGCGTCCTACCGCTTGGCGACGCATCTGGGGCTCGCCTTTGTGACCCTTGGATTTATCGCGTGGTTTGTGTTTCAGTTGGGCCGCGAGGATCGCGATCTGATGCAGGCCCGCCGCGCCAAAGAGCCCAAGCTTTGGGGACTGTCCACTGGTTTGATGCATTTCGCATTCCTGCAGATCTTGATTGGCGCTTTGGTGGCAGGGATTGATGCTGGGCGGTCCTACACGGATTGGCCGCTTATGGGCGGACAGATCTTGCCCGGCACGGCCTTTAGCCTTGAGCCGATGTGGCGGAATTTCTTTGAAAGCCCGGGCTTGGTCCAGTTTATCCACCGCGGTGCGGGCTATCTGTTGGCGCTCTTTGGATTGATCGTCTGGCTGCGTGGTCGGCGCAGTGCCCATGCCCGCACGCGATTTGCATTCCATGCTGTGATGGCGGCGTTGTCTTTGCAAATCGTCCTGGGGGTGATGACGGTTTTGTACGGCGCACCTTGGCATATCGCGATTGTACATCAATTTTTGGCTGTGATCCTATGGGTTTTGATCTTGCGGGCGCGGTTCCTCAGCGGCTACCCCGTCGCCACATCTCTGCGAGAGGCTTAATCCATGACTGCATATGATGATTTGATGGCGTTTACCCGCACGACCCAGGCTTTGGGTCAAGTGGCGGGTCGCTTGGGTTGGGATCAGGAAACGATGATGCCGCGCGGGGCTGCCCCGCAACGGGGCGAAGAAATGGCGGCCATGGAAACGGTGCTGCATGCGCGACGTATGGATCCGAAAGTCGGTGAGTGGTTGGCCGCGATAAATGAAACTGACCTAGAGGATGTCGGGCGCGCTCAGATCCACCACATTCGCCGCAGCTTTGAGAGGGCAAATAAAGTGCCTGGCGACCTGGCGGCGCGCATTGCGCAAGTCACATCCGAGGCGCAGGGTGTTTGGGCAGGTGCGCGCGCGGATGAGGACGTCAAAGCCTTTCTGCCGACCCTTGAGGAAGTTGTAACACTGAAACGCGAAGAAGGTGCAGCCTTGGCGCAAGGCGGTGACATCTATGATGCGATGCTGGAGGATTACGAACCCGGCATGACAGGCGCCGAACTAGACCGGATTTTTGGGGAAATGCGCCCCGTTCTGACAGATCTGCGCGCGGCTATTTTGGACAAGCCGGCACCAAAAGGGGTGAGCGGTCCCTTTCATGAAGGCAAGCAAATGAAGCTGGCCCGCGAGGTTGCTAAGACTTTCGGCTATGATATGGGCCATGGCCGGGTCGACAAAGCGGTTCATCCGTTTTCCAGCGGGTCCGGGCTGGATGTGCGGATCACGACCCGCACCAACCCGCAAGATCCGTTTAACTGCATTTATTCGACGATCCATGAAGTTGGACATGGCAGTTATGAGCAAAATATTGACCGTGCCTATCTGCTGACCCCCCTGGGGGGCGGTGTGTCGATGGGGGTGCATGAAAGCCAAAGCCGGATCTATGAAAACCAGCTGGGGCGCAGTCGGGCATTCACAGGTTGGCTGTATGGTCGCATGACGGAAATGTTTGACGATTTCGGAATTGCCGATGCTGAATCGTTTTACAAAGCGGTAAACAAGGTGAATCGCGGCTACATCAGAACAGAAGCGGATGAGGTGCAGTATAATTTGCACATTATGTTGCGGCTTGATCTTGAAAGGGCACTGATGCGCGGAGAGCTTCCGGTGAAAGAGTTGGAAGCCGCGTGGAATGCGCGGTTTGAGGCAGACTTTGGCTATGCCGTCGACAAGCCATCACATGGCGTCTTGCAAGACGTGCACTGGTCCGTCGGGCTGTTTGGCTATTTCCCGACCTATGCTTTGGGCAATGTGTATGCTGGGTGTTTGGATGTGGCTTTGCGCGCAGCTGTGCCGGAGTTGGATGAAAAATTGGCGTCGGGCGATACCGAACCGGCAACCACTTGGTTGCGCGACAACCTGCAATGTCATGGGGGGCTGCTGGCTCCGGCGGATATTATCACCCAAGCCAGCGGAACTGCGCCAACGGCAGCCCCGTTAATGACCTACCTTAAAACCAAATTCAGTGATCTGTACGACCTGTAATCCAGCGGAGCAGACCTTCGGCCTGCACGACTTTGAAAAGGCGCGAGTTTTGGCATGAGCCTAGGGGCGTAGAGGCCTGGCTTTATTGATTAATTCGGGTTGGAACGTATGAGTTTAATCGCAGTATAGGGGTCTGGTGCGAACACCAGGTGCCCCATAGTATCACTCTTCGCCGTCTGCGTCTTCGTCCCCTTGATCAGCAATCCACGCGACACTCACGACTTCTTCGCCTTTTCCCGTGTTGAACACTTTGACGCCACCGGCACTGCGCGAGCGGAATGAAATGCCCTCGATTGGCACCCGGATCGACTGGCCTTTAGAAGTGGCGAGCATGATCTGATCTTCCATTTCCACGGGGAAGGACGCGATAATGTCACCAGTTTGCATGCGTTTGTCCCAAGCCGTCACACCCATACCGCCGCGCCCGCGCAAGGGATAGTCGTGAGATGAGCTTAGCTTACCTGCGCCGCCGGCCGTGACGGTCAGGATCAAATTCTCTGCGGCAGACATTTCGGCGTAGCGTTCCTGTGGCAGCGCGGTGTTTGCATTGCCCTCGCCATCTTCATCTGGTGCATCAGCATCGTCGGCTAAACCTGCCATTGCACGACGCATTTTCAGATAGGCGGCGCGCTCATCGGCCTCGGCTTTGAAGTGACGGATGATCGACATCGACACGACTTTGTCATTGGCCCCAAGCTTAATGCCCCGCACACCTGTTGATGCGCGTGAGTTAAAGACACGCACATCCGTCGCACTGAACCGGATCGCGCGGCCAGAATTGGTGACCAGCATCACGTCATCATCGTTAGAAGCGATACGTGCATTGATCAGTTTCCAATCGGCATTTTCGTTTTCAAACTTCATTGCGATCTTGCCATTCGCTTTCACATTGGTGAAATCTGACAGCTTATTGCGCCGCACCGTGCCGTGATCCGTGCAGAAGACCACTTGCAGATCGGCCCATTCTTTTTCGTCACGATCCACGGGCATAATGGCTGCAATCGACACGCCTGTTGGGATGGGAAGGATATTGACAATTGCCTTGCCTTTCGCCGTGCGTCCCCCTTGGGGCAAACGCCACGTCTTCAGTTTGTAGACCATGCCATCGGTGGTGAAGAACAAAAGCTGGGTGTGCGTGTTGGCGACGAATAGCGTTGTGACCACGTCTTCTTCTTTGGTCTGCATGCCCGACACGCCTTTGCCGCCGCGCTTTTGACTGCGGAAATCGACCAGCGGTGTGCGTTTGATGTACCCGCCAGAGGTAACCGTCACGACCATGTCTTCGCGCTCGATCAGGTCTTCGTCTTGCATGTCGCCAGACCAGTCGACAATTTCCGTCCGCCGGGGAACTGCGAACTGATCACGCACCTCTTTGAGCTCGTGTGCAATAATCGCCATAATTCGTTCGCGCGATCCAAGAATTTCTAGGTATTCCTTAATTTTACCTGCCAACTCTTCAAGTTCGTCTGTGACCTCTTTCACGCCGATCTGAGTGAGGCGTTGCAGACGCAAATCTAGGATGGCGCGGGCCTGAGTTTCCGACAGATTATAGGTACCGTCATCATTCGCAGTGTGGGTTGGATCGTCGATCAACGCGATATAGGGCAAGATATCCACCGCAGGCCAGCGCCGCGTCATCAGCTTTTGGCGTGCCTCAGCAGCATCGGCAGAAGCGCGTATCGAGGCAACAATTTCGTCGATATTCGTGACCGCGACCGCCAGACCACACAGGATGTGGCTGCGTTCGCGCGCACGGCGCAGCTCGTACGCGGTGCGGCGGGCAACCACCTCTTCACGGAAGTCGATAAAGCTGGTGAGGAAACGGCGCAGCGTCAATTGCTCGGGTCGGCCTCCATTTAACGCCAACATGTTACAGCCGAAATAGGTCTGCATCGGCGTGAATCGGAACAATTGGTTCAGAACAACTTCGGCGGTTGCATCACGTTTCAGTTCAACCACCACACGCACACCATTGCGATCAGATTCGTCCTGCACATGTGAGATGCCTTCGATCCGCTTTTCGCGGGCGGCTTCAGCGATCTTTTCGATCATTGAGGCTTTGTTGACTTGATACGGGATCTCGTCGAGCACAATCGCCCAACGGTCTTTGCGAATTTCTTCGACCCGCGTTTTGGACCGCACAATCACACTGCCGCGCCCTTCAAGGTAGGCTTTGCGCGCACCTGTGCGGCCCAGCATGATGCCCCCGGTGGGAAAATCTGGACCGGGCACATACTCAATCAACTGTTCCGAGGTCAGATCTGGATCTTCTATTAGCGCCAAAGTGGCGTCGACCACTTCGCCTAAATTGTGCGGCGGGATATTTGTGGCCATGCCAACCGCAATCCCACCGGCGCCGTTAACCAACATATTGGGAAAACGCGCAGGCAGAACGGTCGGTTCACGGTCCTTGCCATCGTAATTGTCTTGAAAATCAACGGTATCTTTGTCGATATCCGCAAGTAAATAGGCGGCAGGCTTGTCCATGCGCACTTCTGTATAGCGCATCGCGGCTGGGTTATCCCCGTCCATCGAGCCGAAATTGCCTTGCCCATCAAGCAACGGCAGTGACATCGAAAAATCCTGAGCCATGCGAACCAGCGCGTCATAGATCGCGCCGTCTCCATGTGGGTGATATTTACCCATCACATCTCCAACGGGACGCGCGGATTTGCGGTAAGGTTTGTCATGGGCGTTGTTGGTTTCGCTCATGGCGTACAGAATGCGGCGGTGCACGGGTTTTAACCCATCGCGCAGGTCAGGGATCGCGCGACTGACGATCACCGACATGGCGTAGTCCAGATAGGACGTTTTCATTTCCTGTTCGATGGACACACTTGGCCCATCATAGGCGGGGCGTTCGGGGCGATTTTCGTCGTCTGTCGATGGCGTGTCTGTCACAGGATACCTTGTGGGGCTGCTCTATATATCGTTGTTCCGTGTATAGCATCCACGAGGGGCTGGGGGCAAACTGCATTTTGCGAAGCCAGATATCTGTTTTTCGGCCGCATGTATTTCAGAGCGTATTTCGGAGACAAATTGGGCAAAAGGCTTGTCATTGTTGAAAAAAATAGACATGGTTAATGCGTGAATTACAAACATGCCCGCGCGCCAGATTGGAATTCTGCCAATGTCTTCTAACAGCAAAATTGTGACAGAGCTTGCGCCGCAACTGCCAGAGCTTGCAGCGGCCTTATTGTCCTGCAGCAAAGACTGTGTCCAAATTCTGACTGTGGACGGCAAGGTTCAGTATGTTTCAAAGAATGGCTGTCTTGCACTGGGAATCACAGAGCTGGATCGGATTATTGGCTCAACCTGGGGGTCCATGTGGCCGCGCGAGTCTCGACATCAAGTGACGCACGCGCTGGATCAAGCCCGCAAAGGTCAAAATACAGAATTTCAGGCCATCTGCCCAACGGTCAACGGGCATACCCGCGAATGGTTGGTGCAGGTAATGCCGCTGCGGGACGCGGCCGGGCAGGTGACCCGCATTTTGGCGAATATGAATGACATCACCGAAGAGCTGCGCACGCGCAAAGCGATGGAGCTAGCACTGCGTGACACAACCAGCCTGTTGGGCCAACGCGATACGTTGATTTCGGAAATGGACCACCGGGTGAAGAACTCTTTGTCGCTGGTCACTTCGCTGTTGCGGATCCAGGCCCGTCAAGCACGCGATGCCTACACACGCGATGCGTTTGATGCCGCGATTGCACAAGTCATGGCGATTGCGCGGGTGCACGGGGCGCTGCAAAAACGCGGCGCCTCGGATGAGGTGTCTTGCCAAGAGTTCTTGCAAAGCCTCACAAATGACATGCGGATGGCGGTGTCGTTAGATGCCGATTGGGTGATGGATGTGGATCCCGCCCTGACCTTTGACAGTGTGCAAGCCTCGCAAATTGGGCTGGCCTATGTTGAATTGATCCAGAACGCTGTCAAACATGCCGAGACGCCGGATCTGCGCTTGGATATCTCGTTGCAAGTTGGGGCGTTTCCGAACGCAATGATGGTGCTACAGGTGCGTGACAATGGGGACGGGCTGTCGGACAGCTTTGATCTGAACAAATCTGCGGGGTTTGGACTGTCGATGTGCACAGCCGTTGCGCGGCAATTGCGCGGCACATTTCATGCCTTCAACGCCGATATTGGTGGGGCTGTTTTCGAAATTCAAATTCCGCAAAGCGTGACGCGGACCTGACAGACATGGCACTGCGTTTTCAAAAGAATAGGCGACAAACATGACCGTGATGGCACAGGTTTTAATAAATCAATCCAACATCTTGCAGACAAAACTTACGTCTTGCCCGACGGCGCCGCTAAGTTCGGGACAGGTCCGGTGCGCACTACAACGGTTCGCGTTGACGGCCAATAACGTGACGTATGCCGCCACAGGATCGGTGCTTGGATATTGGGCGTTTTTTCCCAGTCAACAGAAAGAGCAGGGCATCTTGCCGGTTTGGGGATTCGCTGAAGTGATCGAAAGTCGCGCTGCGGACGTTCCTGTTGGTACGCGCTATTATGGTTTTTTCCCAATGGCAGACCAAGTTGTCATGACCCCGAAGGTCGGTGCCCAGGGCGGCATTACGGATGTCAGCGCGCATCGCGCAGAGCTGCCAATTATTTACAATCAGTATGTCCAAACCCGCACGACAAACCCGCAGGCCGACAGTTTGCGTGCATTGCTGCAACCTTTACTGGCGACGTCATATCTGTTGGCGGACTGGCTTACAGAAAATCAGTTTTTCAATGCAAATCAGGTGGTTATTGGGTCCGCTTCATCTAAGACCGGTCTGGGTTTGGCAAAATTTTTGGCTGCGCAGCCTGAAAAATCAGTGCAGATCGTCGGGCTGACCTCGGCTGCGAATAGTGGCTTTGTCGAAGGACTGGGTATCTATGATCACGTTCTAACATATGACGCCGTTGAACAGTTGGCTCAAGTTCCGTCGGTTTATGTCGATATGGCGGGGCATGCCGGGGTAAAGCAACGATTGCATACGCATTTGGCGGATGTCTTGCGCCATTCCTGCGCCGTTGGCACAAGCCACTGGGATAAATTTCAACCGAAACAGGATCTTGCAGGGCCAAAGCCACAATTCTTCTTCGCGCCAGATCAGATGGTCAAACGGCGAAAAGACTGGGGCCCTGACGTGATAGAGCGACAGATCCGAGACGCTTGGAAGGGCATCGCTGCGCAAGCGGAAACTTGGTTAGATGTGAAAACGCATGATGGGTTAGAGGCAGCCTTGCCTGTTTACGACTCTTTGGCGCGCGGCCAAGCCAATCCGCGTGATGGACATGTTATTGTTTTATAGCAGTGCGTTATGCCGAACAAGATGCCCCGCCAAGAACGCAAAATTTCGCGCAATGGGCATGGTTTAGCTGCACATCTACCTCAGCATCTGCCAACGTGGTCCCCAATTCAAACTCTGGACTGTAGGGCAGCAACGTACAGGCCAGAACCGCTGGAAGCTTTGCCCCTTTACGTTTAACCACCATCCGTGAGGACGCGCACATCACATCATTGGGGGATTTGTTCAAAATGCCCCAACATGCAGTTGTGATTTCTGGGACGTCTACGCTTTCATCCATTTCTGGGAATAAGACTGTTTGGCCAGGATCTTGCGCGTCGATCTTAAAGTTATGCTTCAAGTAAAACGCGCCATACCCAGCGCGACTTTCTGCTTCGGTCTCGCCCCAGACTGTACGCCCTGCGACCGCCATTTTGATCCCGACATCGCGCAGCCAAGTCATACCTTGAAGCGTTTTGTCAAAACTGCCCTGACCGCGTTCGGCGTCGTGCAGCTGTGCGCTGTGATGATCAACAGATATCCGCAAGGTTAACTTGCCTGGATAGGCCGCGTTCAGCTCTTTCAACCCGGCTTGCATCGCTTTGCGCATCATGGGACGCATCGCATTTGTTAGGATCAGAACCTGATAGCCCCGCGCCAACGCCGCCCGGGTCATGCCAATCATGTCGGGGTTCATAAAGGGCTCGCCTCCGGTAAAAGCGATCTCGTGCACACCCCAATTTTGCGTTTCCAATTGATCCAAATAGGTTTCAACCTCAGCTGTGGTTATATAGACAAGATCGTCATTTGTGGGCGAGCTGAGAATATAGCAATTAACGCATTCGATGTTGCACAAAGTTCCCGTATTGAACCACAAGGTTTGCGGATCGTTAAAGGCAACCGAAGCCCGTTGTGCGCCTGTCGCCGTCACGTAGGGATCCTGAAACTTACCAGAATTTGCAGGGGGGATATCTTTCATAACCGTCTCGGGTTGTGTCAATTTGCGTAGACCTGACAGGTATCGCACCCGTCGCCAAGAAAAAACTGCGCGATGATGCCCTGACGGACTTGTGATGTGCGTTGATTATGTTATCGCTAACACGAATTTTCTAACACGCTTTCCGGTGCGACGCTACTGAAGGAGAAAAGCCTTGGTTTCACGAGTCATTCCAGTCGATCCGTTTGATTTGGTGATCTTTGGCGGCACAGGTGATCTGGCACGTCGTAAGATACTGCCAGGCCTGTTTCGCCGGTTCTGTGCCGGACAAATGCCGAAAACATCGCGGATTATTGGGGCGGCGCGCACAGATATCGATACCCAAGCGTATCGGAAGATGATCGCGCAAGCGATCCGCGAATTTGGCGGGGGGCGGTCATGTGAAGACGGCACGCTGGATGGGTTTCTGGCGTGTTTATCCTATTTGCCCATTGATGCACGCGGCACGAACGGGTGGGACGCGCTGCAGGCAGCGTTACCAGAAGCAAACCGGGTGCGGGCGTTCTACTTTTCAGTCGGCCCCAGCTTGTTTGGCGATATTGCCGAGCGACTGCACAGCTACGGATTGGCAACCCATGACAGCCGTATCGTCGTAGAAAAGCCGTTCGGGCGCGATTTGGCCACAGCGCAAGAGTTGAACGCGACACTGGCTCTGCATTTCGATGAACGCCAAATTTACCGGATTGACCACTATTTGGGCAAGGAAACTGTGCAAAATCTGATGGCGGTGCGGTTTGGCAATGTGCTGTTCGAACCGCTCTGGAACTCGCAATATATTGATCACATTCAGATCACTGTGGCGGAAACTGTCGGTGTTGGCGGGCGAGGCGAGTATTATGACAAATCCGGTGCCATGCGCGATATGGTGCAAAACCACTTGATGCAGCTTTTGTGTTTGATCGCGATGGAGCCGCCCGCAAAGTTCGATCCCAATGCTGTGCGCGATGAAAAACTGAAAGTAATCCGTGCGTTAGAACCTGTCGAGCCCTATCAAATTTCGCGCGGGCAGTATGAAGCAGGTCCAGATGAGCCTGAGTACCGCACGGCCGTAAAGGATCCGCGCTCGCGCACTGAGAGTTTCGTCGCCATCAAAGCACATATCGCCAATTGGCGGTGGGCAGGAACGCCGATCTATTTGCGCACAGGCAAGGCAATGGCTGCGCGCTCGTCCGAAATTGCCGTCGTGTTCAAACCGTTGCGCCACTCGATCTTTGAGCAAGACGACACGGAACCAAAAGTAAATGTGCTGGCGATCCAACTGCAGCCCAATGAGGGCATCACCATGAACATGACCATCAAAGAACCCGGACCCGGCGGGATGCGTCTGGTCGATGTGCCGCTGGACATGACCTTTGCCGAGGCTTTGGGCGAAGAGGCAGGCGATCCCCCCGATGCTTATGAGCGCTTGATAATGGATGTGATTCGAGGCAACCAAACCTTGTTCATGCGCGGCGATGAAGTCGAGGCGGCCTGGGCCTGGACCGATCCGATTATTGAAGGGTGGACCACACGCGGCGAAGTGCCCAAACCCTATCCACATGGAAGTTCAGGGCCGAGTGACGCCGATCAGCTTATGATCCGAGATGGGCGTGCATGGCGCGAGGTACGATAGATGAAGTTTGAAACATATCCCGACCGGGACGCTTTGATGATGGGGGTCGCAGATCGTGTGGCTTCAGATCTGGAAAACGCTTTGCTGCATAGCGACGCAGTATCTTTGGCGGTTCCAGGCGGCACAACGCCGGGGCCCGTGTTCGATATCATGTCGGCGGTGCATTTGGATTGGGGGCGCATCCATGTGATGCTAACGGATGAACGTTGGGTGCCCGAAGATCACGAACGCTCAAATGCAGGGCTGGTTAAACAGCGGTTGTTGAAGGGGCCGGCCGCAGCGGCGCAGTTCGTTCCATTTTATACGAGCGGCGATCCAGACCAGCAAGTTGCCGCGCGGGCATCTGACATCGCCGCGCATCTGCCTTTGTCCGTCGTTGTTTTGGGCATGGGCGCCGATATGCACACGGCAAGCCTGTTCCCAGGCGCACCCGGCTTGACGCAAGCCTTGGCATCAGATGCCCCGGCCTTGACGATCATGCGCCCCGAAAATCAACCAGACATGCGCGTTACACTGGCGGCACATGCTTTGGCGGGCGGTCTGGCCAAACATCTGTTGATTACAGGGGCAGAAAAACGCGCCGCACTTGAACGCGCGCAATCCCTTCCCGTAGAACAAGCCCCTGTGC
>JBGCEM010000107.1:0-13019 GCA_045106335.1 Paracoccaceae bacterium
GGATCAGGCCACACAATGGCTCTGGACATATAACAACGACCGCCCGAACATGGGCATCGGTGGCATCACACCCGCCATGAAACTGAAAATGGCCGCGTGAATTCTACGGCTGGACCCCATTAAAAATGGGGGGATTACCCGAATGACTCAATGAAGGCGTTCTGCTGCGGCTTTCCCGGGTCGATGTAGTGCCACTACGACATCGTTCTCCTTCGCCCATTTCAGGATGGCTCGACTTGTGAACTCAGTCCGGTTGTCGCTGGCAATGCTGGCGGGTTGCGTGCTGCAGCCCGTCGCATGTTCGGTGTCGTCAGTTCTTTCCCAGCAAGTCCTTCAGCACGAAGTTGTCCAACATTGTATCGGCCAAAAAACGCTTTAGCTTCACGTTCTCGTCAGTGATCGCACGCAGCTTTGCCGCATCCCATACTTACATTCCGCCATACTGCGACTTGACCTTGTAGAACGTCCCTTGGCTGAGACCGTGCTTGCGGCACACATCCGCAGTCGGAATCCCTGCTTCCTGCTCCTTGATCACCCACTATTGGGATCATGCTGCGCATAACCCTGCCGGGCACTGGGTAATCTGGGCTTCTCTCAATCGGCTCTTTCGCATCTGTTTGCTCCTTCGAAAGGTTGAGCAAACTCTACATCAAACTGAGGGAAGTTTCGGGGGGCAGGTCAACGGTAAGCTCGTTGTGCCGGATTTGGCAGGGGCTGAGTTTGCCCCCGTGGTTTTAGAGCCGGAGGTAGCGTCTTTTGTTGTTGTGCCGGAAAGAGCCATTGAGATTGTGCATGTGCATGTGCATGTGCATGTGCATGTGCAGGTCGTCATTCGTATATATGCTTGCCGTTCGGTCCCGAAGCCTGTCCCTCGGGCAAATGATCCCCCAGATCGTTTGCGGGACCCTCGGAACTCCGTTCAGGTCTTTAGAAAAGACGGGGGTCGTCAAACTCGACCGCGGTCCTAAAAGACCAAGCTCCGTACGACGCCACCCCCGCCGCTGCCCCGCAGTTTGTGGTGCTGGGCAGTGGCGCCCTTTTGCCTAAGGAACCAAAATTTGCATAAGACAAGCTCCGCGACGGGATCCGCCACGTTTAAGCCGCCGCCTCATCAAGCGGCACCAACTTTTGCCCATATATCCACTGAAAGGGCTTTTCTTCGTCGTCTGTGTTCTCAGTTGGAGAACAAACTAACCAAATGCCTTTGTACAAAACAGCTTGCTAACAGCGCGAATTGGGCGCTAGCACTAAAGATAATAGGGGCCCCAAATCGGCCCGCAGAAACGCCACTATTCAGAAAGAGATGCCGCCATGGATATGCGACCGAACTCGGACGAAGCACGTGATATTGCTTACCACTTTCATGGCTATACAAATGCTGACACGCATCCAGAAATCGGCCCGCTAATCATTGAAAATGGGGAGGGAATCCACGTCACTGACATCCATGGCAAACGCTATATTGAGGGCATGTCGGGGCTTTGGAGTGTCGCTGTCGGCTTCAACGAACAGCGCCTTGTGGACGTCGCCAGCCAGCAAATGCAGAAGCTGCCGTATTATCACAACTTCTCGCATCGCTCACACGGCCCAGCGATTGATCTGGCTGAAAAATTGATCGACATCGCGCCAGTTCCAATGAGCAAGGTATTTTACACAAACTCGGGTTCTGAGGCGAATGATACGATTATAAAAATGGTGTGGTATCGCTCTAACGCCTTGGGCAAGAAGGAAAAAAAGAAGATTATTTCGCGTTTGCGCGGTTATCACGGCGTGACAGTGGCTTCGGCTTCAATGACCGGGCTGCCGTACAATCATAAATCCTTTGACCTGCCGTTGGGTGGTATTTTGCACACAACTTGCCCGCACTATTGGCGGGAAGGGCGGGACGAGGAAACAGAACAGGCCTTTGCCTCGCGCTGCGCTCAGGATCTTGATGATATGATCCAAGCAGAGGGCCCTGACACAGTGGCGGCCTTTATCGCAGAGCCGGTCATGGGGGCTGGCGGTGTCGTTGTTCCGCCAGCGAGCTATTGGGAGAAAATTCAGGCAGTTCTGGCAAAATACGACATCCTTTTGATCGCGGATGAGGTGATTTGTGGTTTTGGCCGCACGGGAAACATGTTTGGCTCGACTACCTTTGACATCAAGCCTGACATCTTAACGATGTCGAAACAGATCACCTCCAGCTATTTTCCCTTCTCGGCCTTTATGATCAACGATCGTGTGTATGGCCCGATTGCTGAGGAAAGTGGCCGCATTGGCGTGCTCGGGCATGGTTACACCGGGGGCGGACACCCCGTTGGCGCGGCTGTCGCATTAGAGAACATCAAGATTATCGAAGAGCGCGGACTGGTCGCCAACGCTTCCGAACGTGGGGCAGAGTTGCAAGCAGGCCTTGCAGGTCTCGCGGATCACCCTCTGGTCGCCGAGGCCCGCGGAATCGGTCTGATTGGCGCGCTTGAACTGGTCACCTCTGAAGATACGGGCGCCTCTCCCCCCGGAAGACTGGGCGCGCAGATGAACGCTATCATGCTGCGCAACGGTTTGATTTCTCGCAATATGCTGGACGCGATGGCCTTTTGCCCGCCATTGATCGCGAGCGCCGCCGACATAGACGACATTGTCCAGATCACATCCAATAGTTTGGACGAATTGGCAGACGAGCTGCGCTAAGACCGTAAGAGGCCAGATGGTTCGCGATCGTTCCTTAGCACCTTTTGGCGCTACACGTTTTCGACTTCAAATCGCATGATATCACTGATTGCGCGGATGGATCCATAGCAAGACCAGCATCTGCTGGAATGCAAAAAATTATTAAAGTCTCAGGGCTTGGATATTGACGCGCACCGTCTGGCGCACCAAGTTCTGAAACCTAGGTTTACAGGATCGCTTGGTACGTTCGCATAACAAAACTGGGCAGGTCAAATTCCGCTGTCGCTAATCATTAAAAATCGAGATCAGCGGAAAAACTTGCGGACACTTCCAGGTGTGTCAAACAAGCCCAGCTTTTCGAAATTCAGCCATCATATCGATCTGAGGGCGCGGGCCTATGTGGCTGATAACTTCAGCGGCACAGAGGTTGCCCATTTGTGCCGCAACACCCAATTCTGTTCCGGACGCGAGGCCGAACAAGAATCCCGCGGCGAATTGATCGCCCGCACCTGTGGCATCTACTGGCGTGACCGGCGTTACCCCAACGTCATAGCGTTTGCCCTGACTTATTACTGTAACCCCATCGCCAGAGCGTGTGCAGACCATAAGATCAATCATTTCAACAGTCTTGGCCATGGCCGCTTCCAAATCATCAGTTTCGAACAATGACTTGATCTCGTGTTCGTTTCCAATGACGTAATCAAGTTCGTTGCCAATCATATCTAGGAAATCCGCACGGTGCCGATCTACGCAGAAGGGGTCAGAAATTGCAATTCCAGCCTTCCCCCCGGCGGCCCGTGTCAGGCGCGACGCCGTTCGGAATGCCTCTTTTCCCTTGTCCTTATCGAACAAATACCCTTCCAAAAACATCAGTTCGGTGTTTGAGGCCGTGGCTTCGGGAACGTCCTCGGGGCCAAGCTCAGACGAGATACCTAAGTAGGTGTTCATGGACCGCTCGCCGTCTGGGGACACGAAGATCATGGACCTTGAGGTTGGCAATTCTCCGTTATGGATGGGTTCATTGACGAAAGCGGTGCCGTCTTGCTCCATACTTAATGCATAAAAATTGCCTAAAACATCGTCATTCACACGTCCAATAAAGGCCGATGGCAATCCCAAAGCCCCAAAACCTGCAACAGTATTGGCCACAGCACCGCCAGGCGTTTGAACTGGCTTATCCATTGCCGCATAAAGCTGTTCGCCGCGCTCTTTTTCGATCAACTGCATGATACCTTTTTCGATATTCATGTCAGAAAGAAACGTGTCATCCGCATGCGTAATAACATCGACGACTGCATTGCCGATGCCAACAAGCTTGTACTTTGTCATTCGGTTTTTTCCTTAAATTGACATAGATCGCGGATCTGGCAGGCCCCGCATTTTGGTTTTCTTGCCACGCAAATGTAGCGGCCATGTAAGATCAGCCAGTGATGTGCGTGCAGCTGATAATCCGCAGGGATATTGTCTTCGATCGCGCGCTCGACCACATCGACTGTTTTCCCGGGGGCGATTCCGGTGCGATTCCCGACGCGAAAGATATGTGTATCAACGGCTTGCGCGGGTTGACCCCACCACATGTTCAAAACGACATTTGCGGTCTTGCGCCCAGCGCCGGGCAAGGATTGCAAAGCCGCACGGGAATTTGGAACTTCACTATTGTATTGATCGACCAATATCTGGCTAAGTTTAATTACATTTTTTGCTTTTTGGCGGAACAAACCGATCGTTTTGATATGTTCTGTGACACCTTCTAACCCCAGGTCTAGCATCTTTTGGGGGGTGTCTGCGATCTTGAAAAGGGCGCGTGTGGCTTTGTTGACCCCGGCGTCAGTGGCCTGGGCAGAGAGGGCGACTGCAACTACCAATGTATACACATTGACGTGCTCAAGTTCGCCCTTTGGTTCAGGATCTGTTGCGTGAAATCGCGTAAAAATTTTGCGCAAGGTAAGATAGTCAAGCTGCTTTGCCATACCGTCTTTTGTCAAGCTGCGGACGACACGGCAAGAGTGTATTGTCTTTAACCTGACTTAAATCTGCGCCTGTTAGAACATTTGTGAACCATCAGCGAGGATCTTATGCAACGTTCCACATTTCAAGTCTTGGAATTTTCGACTTTTGCGCATGATCCCGGGTTTGGCGTGTTTCTGAATGGGGCTGGGTGCGACGGGGATTTCACCGGCCACGCCTTGGTTCTGGATCACCCGGCGGGCGATCATGCGTCGGCCCAATTGGTATCCGCAGATGGTTCGGTCTTGGCGCAAGGCGCGTTTCAAGCGCTGGGATATCTGGAATTGGAAGACACCGTGACGCAAATTCGACACTGGGCGATCCAAATCTCAGTCGATGGGGTCGCTTGCGGGGTCATTACACGCCACAGGCCGCGCGCAGACTCAATGTTTAAGGTGAGAGCACGTGATATTTGGCTAACGCCGCCAAAGACCGCGTCTCGTTCTGGAGCTTGGATGGGACCTGGAACGATTGTAATGACCCAAGATGGTGCGATGCCCGTTGAATGGATCGAGGCAGGACAGCAGATCGCGACGAAGGATCGTGGGTTTCAACCCGTCCAGCATGTGCTGCGCAGTCCGTTGAGGCCATTGAATGAATTGAATAAATGGGTCGCATTGAGGGGCGGGTCAAACGCAGAAGCACAAGAAGCCGCGCTGGTTGTTTCGCCCGACACAGATGTGCTGGCGCAATCTGCCCAAGCTGAATTGCTGTTTGCTAGCCATGAAGTTTTACTGAAGGCGGCGGATTCGCAGCATAAATCGGAACCGGCTCTTGAAGACGGTAAGGACGCGACGGCACTTGTGATGCATAATTCTGAATTGATTGAAGCAAATGGGATTTGGATAGGGACGTGGTGTCATCATCCTGTGGCGATGGCGCAATTGTCGGCAGTTGCAAAGGTGCAAATCGTGCACAAGCTGGGCGTCGCACATCGATATCAAACTGCCGCGCGCCCCTGTTTGTCCCCTATCGAAGCACATTTGGCAGGCGTGCGACTGCCCGAGCTTGCCATCCGTTCGGAAAATCTGCGTTGCGCCTAGCGGTTGCGCAATAATCGGGTCGCCGGGCGGCGCGCATGACTCTACGATCAGCTAAACACTTTGCCCCACACAGCGGCGCAGGGACGGCCAAAAAGCTGACGAGGATGCGATGGATCACGAACCAAACAAGACCGGTTATCATTATCAAGTGATGCGGCGTGCGATCGATATTTTGGATGCCTCCGAAACGGCTGTGTCTTTGGAAGAGTTGTCAAGACAGATGCAAATGAGCCCTTCGCATTTTCAACGCGTTTTTTCTGCTTGGGTCGGCGTTTCACCTAAGAAATATCAACAATATTTGGCTTTGGGACATGCGAAGACCGTCTTGGGAGAGCGCTTCACAACGCTACAAGCCTCTATGGCTGCTGGTTTGTCGGGGACCGGGCGGTTACATGATTTGTTTCTGCGCTGGGAAGCAATGAGCCCCGGAGAGTTCGCCAATAAAGGTAAAGGTTTGGAGATCAATTTTGGTTGGTTTCAATCGCCGTTTGGTGAAGCTTTGGTGATGGGAACCGACAGGGGGATCTGTGGTCTGGCATTTGCGGCGGAACACGGACAGGACTGGGCATGGGACGACATGGTTTCTCGTTGGCCTGATGCGAATTTTGTCGAAAACCCTGGACCTGTTCGCCCATGGGCCGAAGCCGCATTCCGCCAAAATGGGCATACAGCCCTTCACTTGATCGGGGCCCCATTCCAAATAAAAGTTTGGGAAGCGCTTTTGCGGATTCCGTCTGGTCACGTAACGACCTATTCCGAAATTGCTCATGGGGTCGGATCGCCTCGGGCAGTACGGGCAGTTGGAACGGCGGTCGGGCGCAATCCTGTAAGCTGGCTTATCCCGTGTCATCGTGCTTTGCGCAAATCTGGTGCTTTGGGCGGATATCATTGGGGATTGCCGATGAAACGCGCAATGCTTGCCTTTGAAGCAGCGCGATCTGAAGGCGCAGCATAATGTGCGGCGTCTTTCCTGCCGCGACCCAGCGCGACAAAATGGAGCTTTACAAAAGCTGTTTTTGTTTCGAGTTTTGAGCGTTTCGTTAAAGCAAAACGGTGTCGCTGGAATGATTGCCGCTGGTTTGGTGTGCAGACGGTATGTCACAAGGACGATCTGCATCAGCTTTCTGAAAAAGCACCCCCATCAGTTCCGCAATCACGAAACTCGCAATCACGCTTGGTCTTTTGTCTTGAGTGTTGTTCGAACCGATTGGGCAAACCAAGTGTTCGGTCTCGTGCACATCGCACTGCGCTTTAGCCCAGTTTTCGAATTTGGCGCGCTTTGTTGCAGACCCGATCATACCGACATAGGCGATATCTTGGCGCGCAAGTGCTGCTGAGGCTAACAGAAAATCAAGCCCATGGTCATGTGTCAGAATGACAAAAGCACTGCCAGACGGTGCCTGGGAAATTACACTTTCGGGGATCGCTGTGCAGAGTGTTTCAACTGCGGCCTTGTTCTGGGCCAGTTCGTCCGCACGTGTATCGACAAGCATGCAGCGGACGGGCAAATGTTGCATTTGGTTCGCCAAAGCCCGCCCCACATGTCCCGCGCCCAACACGTAAACATGCGGCTGCGCCTTGGCCCGCTGGCTTGCGCGTTTCACCGCGATCTGCATGTCTGCTGTGTTTAGTCTCGTCAGGTTCAAGTGCACGCGCCCGCCGCAGCATTGACCGATTTCTGGACCCAAAGGGATGTCCAAGTCCATATCATCAGTATTGTCTTTTAGCATCCCGCGTGCTGCGACAATGGCTTGATATTCCAATTGCCCACCGCCGATTGTGCCCCACAACGAAGCAGACCCTACGAACATATCGGTTCCTGCATCGCGCGGGCAAGAACCGCGCACGTCGGTCAGGGTGATCCGGATAACAGCTTTTTGATGTTCAATAAAACGCTCGAAGTCCGAAACAGACGCGGTCATGCGCTGAATTTCGTTTGCAACCGCGTCACGGCCATCAAGATCCGTTCTGGGGTCGCGGGTGCATCCAATCGGGGGCATTCGCGATAGTCCGCAACCGAGGCCACGGCCATGGACAGGGCTTCAAAGACAGAAATCCCCAACATGAACGGCGGCTCACCTACGGCTTTGGACCGCTTGATCGTGATCTCGCGGTTTTCGGACCAATCGGCCAGCTTGACGTTAAAGCTGCGCGGGCGATCCGAGGCCAGAGGGATTTTGTACGTTGAGGGCGCATGGGTGCGCAGCGCGCCGTGCTGATCCCACCAAAGTTCTTCTGTGGTGAGCCAACCCATACCTTGAATGAATGCGCCCTCGACCTGGCCTTTGTCTAAAACCGGGTTCAGGGATTTGCCCACATCATGTAGGATATCCGTGCGCTCAACGCGGTATTCGCCAGTCAGCGTATCTATGGTCACGTCTGAACAAGCGGCCCCGTAGGCATAATAATAGAACGGCCGTCCCTTGCCCGATGCGCGGTCCCAATGGATTTTTGGTGTCTTGTAAAACCCAGCCGCTGACAGTTGAACGCGCGCCATATAGGCCTGTTTGATCAAAGCGTCAAAGGACAGTGTTGTCTGCCCGATACGGACTTGGTTCGCATCAAAGATCACCGCATCCGGGGGTACATCCCATTTGGCAGCCGCGAATTCGATCAGGCGCGCTTTGATCTGTTCGACCGCGTCCAAGGCCGCCATCCCGTTCAGATCCGTTCCGCTTGAGGCAGCTGTTGCAGAGGTATTTGGCACCTTTTCCGTGGTGGTCTTGGTGATTTTGATGCGTTCGAAATCAACATGAAAGGCGTCGGCCACCACTTGCGCGATCTTCGTATTCAGCCCTTGGCCCATTTCTGTCCCGCCATGGTTCAGGTGGATCGAGCCGTCATTATACACATGCACAAGCGCGCCCGCTTGATTGAACCACGTGGCGGTAAATGAGATGCCGAATTTGACCGGCGTCAGCGCAATGCCTTTCTTCAGGATCGGCGAGGTTTCGTTAAAGGCAAGAATGTCGGCGCGGCGCTGGCTGTAGTCTGATGTCTCTTCAAGTTCGCTGATCAAACGCTCAAGAATGTTGTCTTCAATCTCTTGATGGTAGGGGGTGATATTGCGCCCGGCGTCGCCATAAAAATTTGCTTTGCGCACATCTAACGTGTCTTGACCGGTGGCGTAGGCGATCTCTTCGATCATACGTTCGGCGGCGATGATGCCTTGGGGGCCGCCAAAGCCGCGAAAGGCGGTGTTAGAGACGGTGTTGGTTTTCATCGGGTGACTGTTGAGCCGGACATTTGGGTAGAAATAACTGTTATCGGCGTGAAAAAGTGCGCGATCTGTGACTGGTCCAGATAGATCTGCTGAAAACCCGCAGCGCGCAGCATAGCTGTTGTCCACGGCTTGGATCCGCCCCGCATCGTCAAAAGCCACGTCATAATCGATCACAAAATCATGTCGTTTGCCCGTTGCCACCATGTCTTGATCGCGGTCGGGTCGGATTTTGACGGCGCAGTTCCATTTCTTTGCCGCCAAAGCCGCGACGACGCAAAACAGGTTCATCTGGCTTTCTTTTCCGCCGAAGCCCCCGCCCATGCGGCGCACATTGACCACAACCGCGTTGGACGGCACACCCAGAACATGCGCCACCATATGTTGTGCCTCAGAGGGGTGTTGGGTCGAGCAATGCACGACGACATCATCATCTTCACCGGGAAGCGCACATGCAATTTGGCCTTCAAGATACATGTGATCCTGCCCGCCCACGATCATCCGGCCTTTGATCCGATTGGGGGCGGTGGCGAAGGCGGTGTCCACATCCCCACGTTCCAGTTTTAGGGGCGCCGTGACATAGCCGTAACCTGCGTTTTGTGCGGAAATCGGATCGAGCGCGTGGGGCAGACTATCATAGTCCACGACAGCCAGCGCGGCAGCCCGGCGCGCGATATCGCGGCTTTGCGCGACCACTGCAAACAAGGGTTGGCCGTGGAATTGGATGGTGTCGGTTGGGAAGACGGGCTCGTCTTTCAGACCTGATGGGCTGATATCGTTTTCGCCGGGAATATCATCGGCTGTGACAACGCCGACCACGCCGGGGGTCGCCAGAACTTGGGCGAAATCCAGGTTTTTGATCGTTGCATGGGCGACATCCGACACCCCTAAGTAAGCGTGTAGGGTGCCCTCGGGCAGGGGGATATCGTCAGTATACTCTGCCGTGCCCGTCACATGTTTGGCCGCACTTTCGTGAATGCGGTTGGACTTTTGGGCAGCTTTTGTGGGCACATCGTCTTTCATCTTTCGCCCCCGCCAACGTGCTGCAATTGTACAGGGTCTGTCGTTGCGGCGTCGTTTTCCAGAAAGAACCGGCGCAAAAGGTTTTGAGCGGCCAGCATGCGATAAACGGATGAGGCACGCCAATCGCTGAGCGGGGTGAAGTCTTGGGCAAGTGCGGCTGCGGCGGCTTCAAAGGCGGGGTGGCCCCAAGCTTGTCCATTCAAGGCGGTTTCTGCAGCACTGGCGCGTTTGGGAATGCCTGCCATGCCGCCAAATGCCAGTCGGGCGTTTTGGATGATCCCGTCGTGAATGGTCATGTGAAGTCCAACGGCTACGGATGAAATATCTTCGTCCCGCCGTTTTGTGATCTTGTAAGCGGCGTTCAGATCTTCGACGCGGGGCAGGGGGACGTGGATTGTTTCGACAAACTCACCAGGGGCCAAATCTTGTTTGCCATAGTCGATAAAGAAGTCTTGCAAAGCCAGCATGCGCCGCTTCTGTCCACGGCGCAAAATGATCCGCGCCCCAAGCGCAATGAGCACAGGCGGCGTGTCTCCGATGGGCGAACCATTGGCGATATTGCCGCCGATGGTCCCCATATTGCGCACCTGCCATCCTGCGATCCGATCCCAATAGGGCTTTAGGTGGGGCATATGCGCCGACAACGCACCCTGAACATCACTATAACTAGCCCCCGCCCCGATCACGAGGCTATCGCCGTCTTGGTACACAGTTTTGAGTGCAGCCAAGTGATCAATGAAAATCGCAGGCCCAATGGGACGTAGGAATTTCGTGACCCAAAGCCCAACATCGGTCGCCCCAGCGACGATTGTCGCTCCTGGATAGTCCAGAAGACTTTGCGCAAAATCATCGACGTCTTTGGGCAGAATGCTGAGGGTGTTAGAAGGGCCAGACACCACCCGTTGATCGCGTGTCATTGCCTGCAATGCGCGCGTTATGTGGCTGCGCTCGGTGTTGAGAACATCGACTTGTGGGGTGCCATACTGACTGACGGCCACGGCGGCTTTGATGATCGGCTCATACCCTGTGCACCGACACAGATTGCCTTGCAGCGCCGTTTCGATTTGCAGTTCGGTCGGATCCGGCACTGCCATCCACAGCGCATAAAGCGCCATGACAATTCCAGGCGTGCAAAAGCCGCATTGGCTTCCATGATGCTCAACCATCGCTTGTTGCACTGGATGAAGGCGGCCATCTGGCCCGGACAAATATTCAATCGTTACAACATGACATTGATCAACTGACGCAAGGAATCGAATGCACGCATTGACTGGCATATAGGTCAATCCTTGGTCGCTCAAACGTCCGACCAACACAGTGCAAGCGCCACAATCCCCTTCGGCACACCCCTCTTTTGTGCCCGTCAAGCGACGGGTCAGGCGGAGATAATCTAACAAAGTTTGATTTGCCCCGACATCGGAAACTGAAACGCTTTGGCCGTTCAAAATGAACTTAATGCTGTCTGGATCAACCATGCGGTCTTCTTATTGCCTCGCATTGAACTTGCAAATTTGCGCCCTTCGTTTGCCAGTGTATTGAGGCCCAAAACATCAACAAATAGCAAACACTTTCCTGGCGATTTAAGCGTCGTGGTGGAACCTGCGTATTGTGCAAGCTGTGCTGGGTCAGTTTTTCGCGGCTCGATCCACCCCAAAGTCGACATACAAAACCTGGCTGAGTGTTCCTTCAAGAATTGTCCAAATACTTGCGCCTGAAGTTATTTACCATCTGGGGCTATTTGGTTTTTAAACCGTCGCATATCTCTGCCCATTCCGACGTTTGGGTCGACGGCGCGGATGGCAATGAAGACTTTCAGGGCCAAAGTGGTTCTGACACGACCGAGTGCCAAGATCAGGACGACCCGGCAAGTGTGGCCTATTTTGATTTTGTCGGGCGTGCCTGGGCAGACGGCCGAGGGCGTTCGTGACGCTACAATATGGGATGTTAATATAGAGACGAGGCACAGAAGCCTTGGTGCATTACATCACGGTACACGACCCCAGCGGACAGATCTTTGCCCGGATTCAAACTTGGCGACGCCCCTATATTGGGTTTAAGCCTTGAGCGGAGATGAGCGGGGGACAAAACATGATGCGACGTGCCGTGGTTGTCGGTGCATTTTTGATTTGCGCAAAGGGCGTCTGCGCAGACATCTGTCCGGATTTCTTCCGGTTTGTTGATTTCGGTCTACAGGATAGGAACGGCACTTTTTTGCGGGGCGGTGTGTTGCTGCGCGCAGAAGGCCTAAACGGCGCGACTTTGGT
Organism: Paracoccaceae bacterium; assembly: GCA_045106335.1. Taxonomy (GTDB): domain Bacteria; phylum Pseudomonadota; class Alphaproteobacteria; order Rhodobacterales; family Rhodobacteraceae; genus Aliishimia. The sequence goes on from JBGCEM010000107.1 coordinate 12,210, forward strand.
GTCCAGTGGACAGACTGTGTGTCGCGACGTGCAAGACATAGCGCGCGATGGACACGGCAATCCAATCCCTGTGGTGCACAGTTTAGCCTACGATGCAGATCGGCTCGATATCGATGTGAGTGAATTGCAGGTATCTTTCGCAATAGATAGCCGCGTTGCGGCTGAGCAGGCCGCCAAACCGCATCAGGATCACCTTGCAACTGCAGCGCGAAGGCAGGTGCGTGGCCTTACATCGTTGTGTTCTGTGTCCACACAATCGCGCGCTCTAAGTTGTCAGTTGGTTTCTCCGTATCCGGGCAACGTCGCGTTGGTCGTCTATTGCGACGAAGCGACCTGCCACATGCCAAGCTTGGCGATTCATCCCCAAATCTTGGTAGAGGCAAAATGGGAGGCCCCGGACCTTGATTGGGAGAACCCTCAACAATTTGGTCCCAGCCTTTCAGCGAAAGTACGCAGCATCCATACCTTCCTAAAGCCTTTGACGTCAGGGTTATGACTTGGGCACATCGGACGGTTGGGGCCTGATTTGTATAAGGTCTACAGGTCCTTTGACGGCCCGGAGGTGGCGGGTGAAAATTCCAATTTCGCAGCAGCTCTGAAACTTTTTGCAGTTGGGGTGCGTTTTTTTGAAAAAAAGGGTTGCGAGTCGGATGAGTGGTCTTTAGAGAGCACTTCACCGGCGGCGCTGATGGCGCGGTTGGGGCGGACTTGACGGGGCTGGCTGAGAGGTTGGTTGATTGTTTGGGAAGCTGGAAGGAATTTGAGGTATTTGAGGCGGGGCGCGCCGATAGTTAGGGCGCATCTGGTCTT
>JBGCEM010000108.1:0-6355 GCA_045106335.1 Paracoccaceae bacterium
TTCGCCTTCTTTGACGCGCCGAGTGCGGCGGCGATGACGATGATGGTCATTGGGGTGCTGGGAATCGTAGCGGCCGTGCAGTTCCTCTACCTCGACAAAAGGACGCACTACCAATGAAGAGTCTGACCAAATTCATGGACAGCTTCGGTGCGATCCTTTTGGCGATTATCTGGATTGCGCCGCTGCTGTTTGCGTTCTGGGCCGCGACACACTCCACTTCGGATGCGGTCAATCTGAACCTGTTCTCGCCTTGGACCTTGGATAACTTTCGCGTTGCCTGGGATGGTGCACCCTGGCTAAAATACTTCATCAACACGTTTCTGCTTGTGACTGTGATACTGATCGGCCAGTTCTTTCTGACCACATTGGCAGGCTTTGCCTTTGCGCAGCTGAACTTCCCCGGCAAAGACTACGTGTTCATTCTGGTGCTGATGCAGTTGTTTATCCTGCCCGAAGTCCTGATCGTGGAAAACTATGCGATGATCTCGCGGCTGGGGCTGTTCGATACGATCCTTGGTGTGGGCATGCCCTATATGGCCAGCGCATTTGGCATATTCCTGATGCGCCAAGCCTTCAAAGGGGTCCCCATTGAACTGCACGAGGCCGCGCGGATTGAAGGCTGTGGATTGCTAGGCATTTTGTGGCGGGTCTATGTGCCGCTCGCAAAACCCACATATCTGGCCTACGCGCTGGTGTCGGTCTCTACCCATTGGAACAACTTCCTGTGGCCCCTTATCGTCACCAACTCGCCAGAGACACGGCCCCTGACAGTTGGCTTGTCGATATTTGGTGCACCCGAAAACGGTGTTGATATCAGCGTCATCTCGGCCGCTACGTTGATGTCTGTCGCGCCGTTATTGATCGCTTTCCTGATCTTCCAACGCCAGTTCGTTCAAGCCTTTCTGCGCGCAGGGATCAAATGACAACAATCCTGCAAATCTCTGACACGCATATCGTGCCAAAGGGCGCGTTGGTGTCAGGGCGGCTCGACACAAGCGCGGCTTTGGCGCGCCTGATTGACCGGATCAATAGCATCCGCGACCAAATCGGGCCGATTGATGCTGTATTGGTGAGTGGCGACCTAAGTGATGACGGCAGTGTCGAAAGCTACGCGCAGTTCAAAACGCTTATGTCTGCTTTGAACCTGCCAACCTATGTCATTCCTGGAAACCACGACTCCCGAGAACCGATGCGTGCCGCATTTTCAGACGACCTGCCCAAAAGTGGTCCGCTGAACTGGACACGCCGTATCGGGGCGATTAACCTCATCGGTCTTGATACTTTGGTAGAGGGACAAAAGCACGGAACGCTATCCTCGGACAGTCTGTCATTCTTGCAAGAAGCGCTGTCGAGACTGGATGGCGCACCTGTTCTTTTGGCGTTGCATCACCCTCCTTTTCTAAGCGGCATTAAATTTATGGATGATATCGGGCTTACCAGCGCACAGGCTTTGCACAGTGTTTTGGCGGACTACCGCGGTGCGCTACGTATCGTCTGCGGCCACATCCACAATATGATGGTCAGTGACGTTGCTGGCCACATTGCCATCTCGGCCCCAGCACCCAACAGCTCGTTTGCCTATGATCGCAGGTCGAATGCACCGGTTGGGTTCATGACCCAAGAAGATGGATGCCTGCTGCACCGCTGGGATGCTGGGTTTCAATCGATCCGGATCGGGCCGATGGCAGGATCAGGACCCTTTCCGTTCTGATCGTCACATCTGACAGAAAGCAAAACCCGTGAGTGAACCACACGCGATTCAGATTATTATTCAAATCGCAGGCGCTGCAGCCCTGTTGATTTGGGCCGTGCGCTTGGTGCGCACGGGGGTCGAGCGCGGTTTCGCTGCTCCCATGCGCATTTGGTTACGCCATTCCGCCAAGAACCGGTTACTGGCTGCGGGTACTGGCATGGGTGTGGCGGTACTTTTACAAAGCGCAACTGCGGTTGCCGTCCTTGTGTCTAATTTTGTCTCAAAGGGCGGGCTGGGGGCAGCGCCAGGGCTGGCGATTTTGTTGGGGGCCGATGTGGGGTCTGCCATCGTGACGCAGCTTTTGATGGTCCGCCAACCCCTTCTGATCCCAATACTGCTTGTTATTGGCGTCACGGTGTTTCTGCGCGGCGAAGGCAGCAAAACGCGCCAGATTGGCCGGATTATGATCGGGCTTGCCCTGATCTTCGTGTCGCTAGACATGATCCGGGGTGCCACTGAACCGATGATATCCAACCCAGGAACGCAGGCCATCATGGCCTATCTTGGCAGCGATCTGTTCACGGCTTTCGTCATTGGCGCTGTGTTTGCATGGGGCGTCCATTCAAGCGTCGCGGCAGTATTGCTTTTTGTCACATTGGCTGGGCAATCCATCCTTCCAACTTCTGCTGCCGCCGCCATGATCCTTGGGGCCAATCTGGGCGGGGGTTTTATCGCATTTGTTCTGACCTATTCTGCACCGATAGCGTCGCGGCGGATGGTTATGGCCAACCTGATCCTACGCGGTGGCGGTGCCGCACTGGTCCTGCTCGGGAGTGTCGCGATGCCTGAGCTGTTGACCGGGCTCGGTGCGACGCCTGCGCGGCAAGCGATCAATTTGCACCTGGCGTTTAACGTAGGCTTGGCGCTGGTGGCGCTGCCGTTTGTGGGGCCGATTACAGCCGTGGTGTCATATTTCATGCCTGAAAAACCCGACCGTCTCGGTGGTCTAGAGGTCGCCAGCGCCCTTGATCCCGCTCTGCTGGACCGTCCCGGGCGTGCCATTGACTGTGCGGCGCGCGAACTTCTGGGGATGGGCCAAAAGATTGAGCAGATGCTGATCACGGTCGACCCCCTCTATGACCAATGGAACGCCACCACCGCCAACTTGATCCGGGATCAGGACAAGGCCGTTAAACAGACGCATCTGGAGATCAAACTCTATCTCGCGCGCCTTGGGCAAAAAGGCATGGATGAAGACCTTAGCAGCCGGTCCATCGAGCTTGCCTCGATTTCATCAAGTCTCGATTCTGCATCTGATGCCATTGCGCGGATCATGCTGGAACTCGCCAAACGCCTGGACCTGCAAAACGTTCAATTCTCGCCACAAGGCCGCAAAGAAATCCGCGATTTTACGGACCGCGTTCAAAGTAATGTGCAACTCGCCCTGAATGTGATGATGAACCAAAACCCGGCCGAAGCGCGCGAGTTGGTCGCAGCCAAGGAGAAAGTGCGAAAAGTCGAACAAAAACTTCAACGCAACCATATCGGCCGCCTACGCGAAGGACTGTCCGAAAGTATCGAGACAAGCAACATCCATCAAGAAACTCTTCGGGCCTTGAAACAAATCAACACCGCATTCTCAATGGTTGGCCATCCCATTCTTCTCAAATCAGGTGATCTGTTAAAGAGCCGCCTGTCTTAGATCCAAAAGACGTTGGGATAGGGACGGACTTTTCGGATAGCTCTTCTTGAACTGACCCGCAGTGATCAATATCGACCTTGCCACTGAAAGCGGGTTCAACTGGCTTTGGTTACAGCAGCCGTGTCATATGCGTCGCGTGCAGCATCAATCTTAGACAGATTCTCCAACGCCCAATACCCCAAAGCACTGACCGGTTCTCGAAACGATTGTCCCATCTCAGTCAGGTTATATTCCACCTTGGGCGGGATCGTCGGATGGTAAGTTCGGTTCACAAGGCCGTCGCGTTCCAGCTGCTTTAGCGTAAGGCTAAGCATGCGCTGAGAGATTCCGAGGTTGCGTTTCAACTCATTGAACCGCAGCGTTCCGTATTCCGCCAAAGAGATTGCGACAAGCACGCTCCAGCGGTCACCGACGCGGGAAAGCACTTCGTTTATGCGTTTGCAGTCGGGGCAGCGGTTGTCATCCAGCATGGTGGTTCCCTTTTTGTGACTGGGGTTCAAACATGTGCCTTCTTGCGGCTCATTCCGGTTCCCCATAGAAAGTCAGTAACAAATGTATACTGCCCAGCCTGGGCGCTGACAATAGGACCGATCACATGACAGCTTCGCTACTCAACGACCTTCTGAACTGGCGCTATGCCACCAAAAAGATGGACCCATCAAAAGCGGTCCCGCAGGAAAAGGTTGATGCAATTATCGAGGCGATCCGGATGGCGCCAACATCCAGCGGTACACAGCCGTTTGAGTTGTTTGTAGTAACGAACGCTGACATCCGCAGCAGAATTGCTGAGGCTGCGGGTGGACAGGCGCAGATCACCGATGGTTCTCATCTGTTGGTCTTCGCGGCGTGGGACAATTACACTGATGATCGCATCGACGAAGTTGTTGATCTGAATGTTCAAGCGCGTGGCGATCTACCGATGCTGCACACCTATTATGACAATCTAAAGTCCAACTACTTGTCCCGCGATGCCGAGGTAAACTACGCCCACGCAGCACGCCAAGCCTATATTGCGCTGGGTATCGCTCTGGTCGCAGCGGCCGAGCAAGAGGTCGACAGCACGCCGATGGAAGGGTTCGACCCTGATGCAGTCGACGCGATCCTTGGGTTGAAGGCGCGTGGGTTGCGGTCCGTTGTTTTGCTACCGCTGGGATACCGCGATGAGGCTGGCGATTGGTTGCTGCCGATGGGCAAAGTCCGCAAATCCCGCGACACTATCGTGACAGAGGTCAACTGACATGGGCATCCTACGCAAACTCTTCCGCGCCCAACCGACACCCACAGCCGACGGCGCGTTTAGCCCGTCCCCGTTCGCGATCAAACTGGGCACGTCGTCCTCGACCGACTACGATGGCGGCGCAAACTCCAATCCATACGCGGGCAAAAGAACCGTGTGCTGATGGTCTGTACCGAAGAACGCAACATGACGATGGCCAATGGCAAGAAATTTTCGACGGGAAACCGCCCCGTTAAGTTGGGCCTGCCGATCCTGCATCTGATGAACGCAGGGTTCGAGATTGACATCGTCACACCAACGGGTGCGCCCGTCGAAATCGACTGTTGTCATGCTCTCTTCCGCGGATTGGTACCCATTACGTGGCAGGGTATTTCCATAGGAAATATCCCGAGAAGGACCTGACCAAATACGACGTGGGCTTGCCTCTTTCTAAGAACGGATATGTGTCCCAACGCACTCTGAGGATTTCCCCATCAAGGGCCCGCATCTTCAGCGTAAGGCACAGGCAGGCTGAACAGCCCGTCTAGGCCGTGATTGGCGTGTTCCTTGCAATATCTCAGACGAACTCGGCCAATTCACGCGCGATGACGGCCAGCAGACGCGGTTGTGGTTTGCCAGTACTACTGAGCTTGCGATACCGCTTGCATAAACGGGTTTAGGCTTTCCATCCGATATCTTTGATGTGCGGCGGCAGGTGCGTGGAACGTTTAAGATACGGATACCCGGCTTTGGGAAAAGGTGCTTGCGCCGCGTTCAACACCCTACCTTCTGTGCGCGCAAAACGTTGTTCTTCCTTGGATGCGGCGATTTGCACTCATTCTCCAAATGAGCGATCTAGCCGTGGTGCGTAACTAAAAGCCGATATCCAGATGGCCGCGAAATCGGGTTGCGTTCTGCTGTGCCTCAATTCCGCGCAACGCCCAATTGGTTTAGCTCTGCCAATTACGCCGCTAACAACGATCCTCAAGACTCTGGCGTGGATTGAACGTTTAGAGCGCCCGACTTTAAACTTGAATCGTCGATACCCTGCCATGCTCCGCATTCTCGGGACATCGACGATCCTTGATGCCTCAGGTTAAAGGCCGGACGCTTTAGGCCCAACGTATCTGCCTAAAACAATGACCCATCACGTCGCGGGGCGTTTGCACAAAATCGCTGTTTTTCTGACCATAACCACCAAGGGAGGCCAGCACTGGCACGTCCTGTTACGGCTGCCCGCGCGCACTCCTGCAAGCTCCCAAAACGGACGTCTCGACCCGTCAAACCTTTGCCATAATGCGCGTATTTGCCAGAATTTGTCATCAAGACATCCGTGCTGATCGGGAAAACCGGCTCAGTAGTCAAGCACCAACAGATATCTGGCATTACCTCAACGCCTGCGCGTGGAAGCCTTTCCAAGGTGCCCTCCACTGTCATTTGAGCAAGCGTTCTACGGCCCACCGTCGCAATCGTCTTTGTTGCGTCCTGGCAGCGCTCATCGCCTATACGCGGATCATCATCCCGCAGGTTTTTCGCGTCGTCTATCATCCGCTGACGAACCAGATTGTCTGGGCAGTGCTGATGTCGTCGCTGGGTATGCTGGTCGGGTTTCGGTATTAAGGAGAGCCGCATGGAACCCACGATAAGCTTCTTTTCCGGCTTTCAGACAAGCGATCTTTGGCTGGTTGATGTACTGCGCGTCCCTTGTGGCCAACGTTGCCCGTGGCGGGATGGAGGCCGTGGG
>JBGCEM010000109.1:0-2719 GCA_045106335.1 Paracoccaceae bacterium
AAGACTGTTTCTAAATGGGAAACATACAACCATAAATTGGATCGCTGTCAGGCTTATGGTTAACAATGCCTTAATATTGCCGCGAATCCGGCACAAGTCAGCCCTGAGAATCATACCAAGTGAACCCACTGTAGAACACAGTGCACGGTCGGGGTGGTCGTGCTGGTTAAGCGTTGGGGCGGTATCATATGGCGGACTTAGAAACCGAGGCGTATTGCGACACAAAATCGCATAGCAGGGCGCACGTGCCGCCAGCTGTTGTGACGGGTCTGACCAGTGCAACGATGATTGCCACAACGCGGGGCTGGTACCCTGCGGGGGATTTATTGCCCGGGGATCAAGTGCTTAGCTTTGATCATGGTCTGCAGCCTATTGCAGATTTGGGCTGGGATCGCGTGGCCGTCCGCACGACACCAATGCACATGATCCACATTCCGGCGAATAGTTTGGGTAACGCGCAATCGCTGCACGTCACGCAAGATCAGGCGATTTTGATTGAAAGCGATATCGCCCAAGATGTGTTTGATGATCCGTTTGTCGCTTTGCGGGCGGCGGACTTGGTTGGGTATCGTGATATTGCGCGTGTCCCGTGTCGTCAGGCTGTCGAGCTTGTCACCCTTTATTTCCGGAATCCGCAAATGATTTATGCGCAAGGTGGCATTTTAGTGCATTGCCCGCGCCTTGGTACCGATGCGGACACGGCAAATCAGCCGGGCGCGTCTTCTTACGAGATTTTGAACACCACGCAGGCATCCATGTTGATGTCGGCTATGCAGAATGACGGTTGGGTCCTTGGGCCGAGATCGCCAGACATCAGAGGCTGTTTGCAGGTGGTGTAACACGGAATTCCGACACTGCCCCCCCTTTCTTTTCCGCAAAAAAGACAGTGTCGGGATAGCCTTTGAGATTAATCCACACGTTGTGGAGGACATCCCAGGGGCGACTATCTGGCTGAACACCAGATGCGCGCAAGGGCCTTGAGCAATCAGGGTCCTTGCGTTGTCGTTTGTGCGTGCTGAAAGTGCACGCGGCGCCCGGGTACCGGTTTTGGATCGTTGAACAGGCGATCATTCAGCGGGTCGGGGCGCCGTGGCGGAAGGGTCGCCACATACCTGGCTTAGCAGGATGGCGGGTTTTGGGTAAAGAACTGTGTCGGCGGGTGGTTAACTATTTGCAAATGCGAAGGTCCCAAAGATGTTTCTGATGAACCCCGGATCTGCGAACGCTGCCTGACGTCAAATATTTCAACGCTTTACGCAAAAAAAGGGCCCCGCATTGCAGGGCCCTTGGATGTCGTGTTTTCTAAAGTTCAGGCGGCGGCGGCATCCGGCGCAAAGCGGCCATAGAAGGTTTGACCTTTTTGCGCCATGTCCCGCAGCAAGTCGGGACATTTGAAGCGGGGGCCATATTGCGCTTCCAGCTCATCGCAGCGCGCGGCGGCATATTCTGTGCCCAGAATATCCAGCCAGGACAGCGGCCCGCCGGACCAAGGCGCAAAGCCCCAGGCCAGGATCGCGCCCACATCGCCTTCGCGAATGTCCATCAACACACCTTCTTCCAACGCACGCACAGCTTCTAGCGCTTGCACAAACATCAGGCGGTGCTGCACTTCGGTCAGGTCGGGCTGATCGTCGGCCAGCGGGTATTTGTCTTGCATGCCCTTCCAATAGTCCTGCCGCTTGCCCTTTTCGTCATAATTGAAGAAGCCCGCGTTTGCCTTGCGGCCCAGTCGGCCTTCTTCTTCCATCCAGAAGATCAAATCATCCGCGCCGCTTTCGGGGTATTCATTGCCCATGGCGGCCTTCGTGGCGCGCGCGATTTTTGCGCCCAAATCAATCGAGGTTTCGTCCGTCAGCTGGATCGGCCCCACAGGGAAGCCCAATTGCTGTGCAGCGTGATCGATCATCCAGGGGGCGACGCCTTCGGTGATCATCCGCGCGCCCTCGTTGACGTAAGGAATGATGCAGCGATTGGCGTAGAAGAAGCGCGCATCATTGACCACGATAGGCGTCTTGCGGATCTGACGCACGTAATCCAGCGCTTTGGCCACGGCCCGGTCGCCGGTTTCATTGCCCTTGATGATTTCCACCAGCAGCATGCGTTCCACGGGGCTGAAGAAGTGAATGCCGATGAACTGCTCGGGGCGCGAGGACGCCGTGGCCAGCGACGTGATCGGCAGGGTCGAGGTGTTGGAGGCAAAGATGCAATCGTCTGGGATCACCGCTTCGACTTTCTTGGTCATTTCGGCTTTCACGGCGGGGTCTTCGAACACGGCTTCGATGATCAGATCACAGTCTTTCAGTGCGTCCAGATCCGGCGTTGCGGTGATCTTGGATAGCAACGCGGCCTTCTTGTCTTCGGTGGCTTTGCCGCGTTTGATGCCCTTGTCCATATAGCTTTCGGAATAGGCTTTGCCTTTGTCCGCCGCCGCTTGATCGCGGTCAATCAGCACCACGTCGATGCCCGCCTGCGCCGACACCAGCGCGATGCCCGCGCCCATCATGCCTGCGCCCAAGACGCCCAGCTTTTTGACGCGCTGATCCTCGATGCCTTTGGGCCGCACAGCGCCTTTTTCCAACGCTTCCTTGTTCAGGAACAGCGAGCGGATCATGGCCCCCGAGGACGGGTTCATCAGCACAGATGTGAACCAGCGCGCTTCGATTTTCAAAGCTGTGTCAAAGGGCACAAGCGCGCCTTCATAGACCGCACTTAGCAGCGC
>JBGCEM010000110.1:0-17003 GCA_045106335.1 Paracoccaceae bacterium
GATGGAGGAACCATTACAACACCAAACGACCCCATAGTGCTTTGGGCTACCGCCCACCTGCGCCAGAGGCCATCCTACCGATGGACCAAAGGCCAATCATGCACTAGTTTCAATTTGGACCACTCAAGTGGGGCTGCTCAATCGCCAGATTGACTTTCAACTCAGCTTGCCTTCTTTAATGCATCCGCTTCAATCGGTGTTATGCTAAAACGACCGACTGCATTTGCCAATTGTCGCGCCTCACCAGTCAATGCATTACTGGCTGCTGTTGTTTCCTCGAACATCGCAGCGTTGTGTTGCGTTGTCGCATCCAGTTCAGTGATTGACGTATTGATTTCTGACAAGCCTTGGGACTGCTGGCTGGTAGCATGCGATATGTCGGCAACCAAGTTTGCAATGTCTGCAACTGCTGTCCGAATTTCTCCTAACGCATCGCCCGTTTTGCCGACCATATCTACCCCTCGTTCGACTTGTTCTCCGGTGTCGGAAATCAGGGACGTTATTTCGGTGGCTGCTTTGGAAGATTGCAACGCCAATTGACGAACTTCCGCCGCAACGACGGCGAAGCCACGACCTGCCGATCCAGCGCGTGCAGCCTCGACGCCCGCATTCAACGCAAGAAGGTTAGTTTGGAAAGCAATGTCTTCAATGACACCAATTATCCTTGTGATGGAATCAGATGAAGTTGCGATGTCTTGCATGGCTTGTTCTGCCTGCGTCATCACTGTCTCACTTTTGTTCGCTTTATTTCTGGTATCCTCGGCCAATTTCGCAGCCTGTGTCGACCGTGCCGCAGAAGTTTTCATAGATGTGTTCATTTGCTCGACAGAAGCGGCAGTTTGCTCAAGTGCCGAGGCTTGGCGTTCAGTACGTGAGGCAAGGTCATTCGCAGACGAAGTGATCGCGTCGGTTTCTGCATAAATCGAATTTGCGCTATCCGTAATATCCCGAAACACACTATCTAAGGACTTAACGGCATCATTGAAGTCCATGCGCAGGCCTTTGTATTCAAACGGGAAATAACCATCGATTCGGTTCCTTAGTTCTCCGGCCGCCAAGCGTTGCAGTGCGTCTTTGAACGCTGAAACGATTGCTTCTTGATCCTCGGCTTTTTGCTTTCGATCGGCATCTGCGCTCAGCTTCTCTAGGTAGCTTTGTGTGACGTCTGTTCCGATTAGCAAGAAGCTGCGCGTTCTGCCCCGGTGGTCTTCAATTGCAGAAAAGCTACCATCAACGTAATGTTCACTGTCTGGACCCTGAAGCGTAAACCTACCGGCCGACGCGCCACGTTGCGAAAGGTCGGCCCAAAAATCTTCCGGTTCGTCGCCTTCTTCGACCGTATAGGACATCATTTCAGTTGCAGGTCTGCCAATCAAACGCGCCCTATCCAATCCGAAAGCCTTCATTGCCAAATCATTTGCGGACAAAATCTTGCCATCCAGACCAATTTCTATTTGAAGCAGCGATGCTTCTAACGAAGACATAATCGCACTATTTCGCAAGATCTCGCTTTGATTTTTCCACTCTGTTACAAAGCCGATTTTGTTTCCTGAGCGGTCCTGTACCGAAGCCACAACAACGCCCATAATCGCATCCCCGACTTCGATTGTGAACTCTTTTGGCAATTTTGCATCCAACGTTGTCACAGCAGCCGTTAACTTATTGTCAAGACCAAGGTGGCCGAACTTGCTGTCAATGAGCTGCGTGTGGTCAAAGTTTGGCAGCCTTTTGCGAAATTCAGCGGACAGGGATCCAAACAACCCGTTCAGCGCTGTATTTGTCCAAACAATCTTGCCATCAAGATCAACCAACAGCATCGCTGAAGAAGATCCTTCAAATGCTGCGCCTTTGTAGGCGGCCTCTTGCGCGATGACATCTGCAGATATCAAAGACTGACGAAATTCTTCAAGAGTTTCAGCAATTTCGCCAATTTCGTCGCGGCGATCAACATAAGGTACTTCTATGTCAAACTCGCGCGCAGAAACCTTTTGCATGACTTGCTTGACTCTGGTCAGTGGTCGGGACAGCGTACCTGCAAATAAAATCGCAGCCAGAACACTGAACAAGCCATATACCGCCCCGGTTAAGATAAATCCGTCCCGCAAAGGTACCAATGGCAGATAGATCTCAGCCAAATCTTCGCTTGCGCCCACAAACAGGGTTGTGCCGTGAAAATCAAAAGGTTCGAACCGCATCGCAACCGGTTGTTCGTGTATCCCTGTCGTGATCAAGGCCGCACCACTTCCAGAACCCAGCATCGCCAGAACATCCGCAGGCACACGGGTCTGCAAAATGTCATTTTCTTCCGTCAATGCGCTGTCCGTCCGCAGCAATCCATCTAAACCGAAAATAAAGCTGCCACCGGTTTCACCAATGCCCGCTTTGCTCGCCATGAAGGTGTTCAGGCGGTCAATTGGCATTTGATACACCAGAACCCCGACTTTTTCGCCATTTGCGCCAGAAATCGGCAAACTTAAGAAAGCCGCTGGTGCATTAGCACTGGGGGCATAGGGTGCGAAATCGATGTAAGCTGGTGGCTCATCTGCGCCAAGCGCAAGCCCAGCACGGAAGGCCTCGCCAAGCCCCGTATCCTTCCATTGGCCCTTATTCAAATTGGTCGCAAAATCAAGTTCTTTGAACACAGAATACACAAGATCACCGTCCAAATCGAACAGAAAGACGTCGTAATAACCTTGCGTATCCTGAAGAAAGTTGAAGTAGCCATGATACTTTGAATGCACATCGCCGTAGGCCAGATCCGTGTCCGCGACGGTCAGGTTGTCTTTTGCGCCCAATGGATGTGGGTTATTCTGAATATAGATCTCTTTCAGAGCAGCTTCTGGGCGCTCAATCTGTTTGAAGGCTTCGGAAAAATCGACAACGGCTTGCGCAACAGTTGGATTTTTCGCGTTAATGATAAGATCTGCCGCAATAGCTTCTAAATAGGTGTAGACAGCTTTCGTTTTGCCCTGCACATAAGTTGAGATACTTTTTTCAGCCGCCACAATCGCCGCACTTCGCGACTTGAGGTAGCCAAAAGAACTTATCGTCACGATTGCAACAGCGATCATAGTCACCACCATGAACGGCAGTTTGAAACGGATCGGAAAACTACGCTTGGGACCAACCATGAATTGTTACCTTCTTTACATTTGTTCCGAACGCGTCGCATAAAAGCGTAAAAAACATCTTTACGCATATCGCGGCAACAATCTGTCCCCCACTTTATGGAAACTTAAAAACAAAGATTTACGGCCCAGGGCCCAGCTGACTGCATTCTTTTCAAACCGCACGACTCGTAATTCTTTAAAATTATCACCGCATGATAGCTGGGCCATATCAGCGCGGTTGCGGATACCATCAAAAAGCCTTCCCGATAGGCCGTTCGCTTATATGCGGCAAATTCTTAGGGGGGTAGAAACAGCGCGATTCAGTGATGTTTTGGGCTGGGCTGCAGGTAGTGTCCGATGGTCAAAGCACTGATGCCAGCGGCGCATATGTCGTCAATATCTTGGGACACCGCGGGACGATCTTCTTCTAAGCCGATCATGATACCAAAATTTGTAAAATTTGAACGATGAAACTTTTTACACCGTTGCTGCACCCGGAGCGCATAAAAAGGCGGCGCGCCCATCCGCTATAGGGCCGAAGAACGAGATCAGCATCTGGCCGTCCCGCTGTTTCTTCATTTCCGCGTCCGAGGGCACACGCACCTTAGCCACAACATCCGCAGCCTTCCAAAGCGCCGCAGCCGTTTTCAAAACCTCAACACCAACAGCCGCATAATCCGCATCCGAAAAGCCCGCAGAAAACTCAATGCAACACTCGTGACCCAACTTCTGAAGCTGAACCGCGCTCTCAGGCGTTATACCGACACGCGAGTCACCTGAATAACACTCTTTTGGCGTTCCGATTTTCATTCAGACTGTTCAGATCTTTGAATCATTGTTTGGGGGGACAGCGGCCGCCACTGTGAGCGGCCGCACATGTTTTAGCCTTTGGGCTTGAGATCTTTCATCGCCTGTTCGACCTGACCACGCACGGCCTCAAAAGCTTGTGTGTTGGCTTGGTTGGCGGCTTCAGATAGCTCTGCCATGATTTCAAACGAGCGTTTTACAGCGGTTTGATAGACTTCGCCCGCATCTGCAGAGCCCGCATTTTGCATTTGCTCTGCCGCTTCCGAAGTCAAATCCTGAAAGATCTGTGTCTGTTTGGCCATTAAATCGCGATAAGAGGCCGCCGCAGCTTCATTGGCTTTAACCATTGCGTCAAACTGCTCTTTGGCGTTGTTCATGGCTTCGGTTGGGTCCATATCACCCATTTTCATACCAAAATTTTCCATCATCGCTTTGGTATCAAACATCTTTGCCATCGCTTCTGGTTGCAAAAGTTTCATCCACTCAGACATATCGGCGGGATTTTTCGGGGCTGCCATTAGAAGGTTCCTTTCTTGGGGTATTGGTTGCCTAGGACATCATTATCACACGCATACCGCTAGTTCTTTTTCTTCAGAGGCCTCAGATCGGGGATCATGCCTAAAAACATTTCCGCTGCGAAATTGGCTGTTTCCGACAGGGTCGGATGCGGATCGAGGCATAATCGTTTAACCAACCAGCCTATCCCGCCTGTGCAGTGCGCAGATGATAGCTCAACGCCGCTGCGATGCAGGTTTGCAATTCCTGGGCAATCCCATCGACATCTGTATCGATCAGCACGGCTCTGTTTTTAGAATACCGTAAATCATCGCCAAATTGTTGGCGAAACTGTTCGACCAGCTTGGTCTTGCAGTTAAAAAACAACGCCGGATGCCCTGACGCACGCTCAACACCCAAACGCAGCGTATTGCCGGTCTTCTTGTTAACGGTGATATAGGCAGGTTCGCCCCAACGCAGCGTTTCCTCAACGGGGCCAATGTGCGGATTATCTTGTGCCACCTCAAGGATGAAATTTCGCACCTTTAGCAAAGTATCACGCGCCTCTTTCGGCATTTGGTCAAATACGGCAGATACTTCGGTCGGGATCTTGGTCATTGCGCGCACTCCTGAAGCTTAATTTCATGGTTGCACAGCTTAAAAAATGCGGCAAGTTTCGCGTGTGACGGGACAGATCACGGCGGGGTTATGTTTGCAGTTCAGGTCCATTCTGATCCGAGTCTGGATCTTTTTCACTTTTAAACTGATGTTCAAACAAGTTGCGAAAGGCACCCTCATCGCGTTCCAACAACGTTTGCGGGTCGCCCTGTTCGGCAATCTGTCCGTCCTGAATAACAAAAATCTGATCCGCTTCCATGACTGTGGACAGACGGTGCGCAATCACAATTGTCGTGCGCCCTTCAGACACCCGGCGCAGCGCGTTTTTGACCAAGGCTTCAGATTCCGTGTCCAAAGCACTGGTCGCCTCATCCAGCAACAAGATCTCGGACTCGCGCAAGATCGCGCGCCCAATGGCCAGGCGTTGCTTTTGGCCACCAGATAGAAAAGTACCATTTTCGCCAACCATCGTGTCATAGCCTTGCGGCAGTTTGACGATGAATTCATGCGCATTCGCCGCCTCTGCCGCCGCCACAACTTCGTCGTCGCTTGCATCCGGTTTTGAGCATCGCAGGTTTTCCATCACCGTGGTCGCAAACAGAAACGTATCCTGTCCCACATAAGAAATCTTGTCGCGCAAAGACGCAAATGTGACATCGCGGATATCCTGACCATTGATCAGCACAGATCCCTGATCGGGGTCGAAGAACCGCATCACAAGCGCGGCGATGGTCGATTTTCCGCCCCCTGACTGACCGACCAAAGCCGCTGTTTTGCCGGCTTCAAAAACCATGGACATATCGTTAATAACCGGCAGATCTTTGCGGTAGGAATAGCTGACTTCTTTGAATTCCACGCGGCCTTTGCCGGGCTTCAATTCTTTGGCGTCTTCGGCCTCCATCACGATTTCTTCTTCGTCCAAAAGGTCGAACATCATCCGCACACCGACCATCTGAGCTTCAATCTGCACGCGCATGCGCGAAATCCGCTTGCCGGGTTCATAGGTCATCAGCAAGGCCGTCACAAAGGACATCAACTGGCCCGGCGTGGCAGGTTCGCCCCCCAAGCCCAACGCGCTGACCACGACAACACCTGCAATCGCGCAGCCCGCCAAGAAATCCATCACCGGGTTGGTCAAAGCCTGCAAACGCACAATCGCATTTGAGCGCGCTTCGACTTGCAAGATTGCGCCCTCCATCCGGTCAATCAGACGGTTTTCCAAGCGGAAGACTTTAATCACCTCAATCCCACCCGAGGTTTCCTGCATAACCTTAAAAATCTCGGCCAACGAGGCCATGTTCTGTTCCATAATCGCGCGCACTTGGCGCAGCAAATAGCGCACCGCAATGATCGCAAGCGGACCCGCGATCACACAAATCAACGACAGAGTTGGCTGTTGATAAAACATCACCGCAAACAGGAAGACCATCGTCAGAAAATCACGAATGAATCCAGTGACCAGGATGTCGATCAACATACGCGCCATCTGCGCGGATTGTGTGACGCGCATCAGCAGATCCGAGGACTCGGTCACACGATAAAAGCCAACGCCGCGGTCCAAAAGTCGTCGATACAATCGTCCCTGGGACAACGCCACGATCCGATTGCCCGCGCGCGCCATGAACACGGCTTGCACATATCCGGCAACACCGCGCACGACGAAAATCAAAATAACAGTGCCCGCAACGGCGAAGACCGCGCTGCGATTGTCAGGCGTGGTCATCACATCGATGATGCGTTCCATAACCCAAGCCGTCGCGCCTGCTGAGGCGGCCATAAAGACCATGCCGACAATCCCGATTGCATAAAGATGCCCTTGGGTGCGGAAACTTTCCACAACAAGCCGTCCGACATATCCATTGCGCCAGGTCTGCCAGCGACGGACCGGATACCAAGAAGAAACGTTTGGATCGCTCATTTCGATTTGACTACTGCCTGCATTTGCTTGCGTGTCTTATAGTGGCGTGGCGTAAGGTTACCACCCCGCAGCGGGCGCTCCAAGCAACAGTTTGCCCATCAATGTTTCGACGTATGGTTCAAAGCGTCCAAGCCATGTTGCGCAAAGACAGGGACAAAGGCGCCTAGCTTCAACGCCCGTTCCGGGTTCGAGGCATTGCCATCCAGTCCCCGCTTCAACACGCCTTGGATAATCCCCGCCATCCGAAAGAAACAAAAGCCCAAGTAATAGCCAAAATTATCGATCCCAACCAGCCCACGCCGCTGACAGTAAGCATCGATAAACGCCTGATCTTCAGGCAATCCCAAGGCCTTACGGTCCAGACCCGCCATGCCGCGCCCCTCGCGCCCGGCTGGCAATTGCCATTGCATGATCACGCCAGCCAAGTCCGCGAACGGGTGGCCGATTGTCGACAGCTCCCAATCCAGGACGGCCCGACAGGCGGTGATGCGCGCATCAAACATCATATTGTCCAGCCGGTAATCCCCGTGCACAAGCGTGCGTTGCCCATCATCGGCCGGGCGCGCTTCGACCAGACCAATCATCAGTTCATCCATTGCCGGGATCTTTTGCGTTTCTGTTGCGCGATATTGCTTGGACCACCGCGCCACCTGGCGCTCAAAATAGTTGCCCTCGGGGCCATAATCCGCAAGGCCCACAGCGTCGATGTCGACACTGTGCAAGGCTGCCAGCACGCGGTTCATCTCATCTATGACCCCTGCGCGGTCCTGCGGGCTGACGCCTGCCATCGCAGGTTCGTCGAAATTGCGGCCCGGCACGTGATCCATAATGTAGAACATCGAGCCGATCACATCTGCATCCTCACATAACAGATGCATCCTCGCAACGGGCACGTCTGAGCCTTGCAGCGCTTTTTGAACGCGGAACTCGCGATCCACCGCATGCGCAGATTTCAGCAACACGCCAGGGGGTTTGCGCCGCAGGACGTATGCGTGGCCCGGGGTGTTCAGCAAGAACGTCGGATTAGATTGGCCGGTTTGGAATTTCGTGACCTCGATGGGGCCTTTGAAGCCGTCCAAATGCTGGGTCAGATAGCGTTGAACGGCAGCTTCATCTAGGCTTTGTGTGTCCGTACTCATGTCCGACCCGTTCCGCTGAACTCTGACGCAAGTCTTTGCCCAGCCGTGATATATTCGCGCTCAATCCGGTCCACGATGTCGCCTGCTGTCCCGACAGATTTCACAGCACCAACGCCTTGCCCAGATCCCCAAATCGTCTTCCACGCCTTTGGCTTTTCGCGGTTCTGCCCAAAGTCCATCGAGGTTGCATCCGCCTGTGGCAAATTGTCAGGATCCATACCGGCATTCTGAACAGAACCGCGCAGGTAATTCCCCCAAACACCTGTAAACAGGGACGAATAGACGATATCTTCGGCGCCGGACTCGACAATCATATCCTTATAGCTCTGATCTGCATTCGCCTCATCTGTGGCAATAAACGCCGATCCGGTATAGCCGAAATCCGCCCCAACGGCCCGCGCGGCCAACAGGCTTTGCCCGGACGCAATGGCACCCGACAACGCAAGCGGACCTTCAAACCATTCACGAATTTCACGGATCAACGCAAAGGGGGATTGCTGGCCCGCATGCCCACCCGCACCTGCGGCAACGGCCACCAGGCCATCCGCGCCTTTGGAAATCGCCTTCTTGGCAAAGGTGTTGTTAATAATATCGTGCAGCACCACACCGCCACAAGAATGCGCGGCCTCATTGACGTCAACCCGCGCCCCTAAGGACGTGATCCAAATCGGCACTTCATGGCGCGCGCAAATCTCAAGATCTCGGTCCAGACGGGTGTTCGAACGGTGCACAATTTGGTTGATTGCAAAGGGGGCTGCCGGTCGATCCGGGTTGGCTTGGTTATGCCTGTCCAGCTCTTCTTTGATCTCGGTCAGCCATGCGTCCAGCAAAGGCGGCTCGCCGGCGCCCTCACGGGCATTCAGCGCTGGAAACGACCCAACAATCCCCGCCTTACACTGCGCAATCACCAGTTTTGGCACAGAAATAATGAACAATGGCGCTGCGATCAACGGGATGCGCAGCCCTTGCAGTGCGCCTGGCAAATGCGTGTCCGCCGGCATCACAGGACCTCAAACAGGCCAGCCGCGCCCATACCTCCGCCGACGCACATGGTGCAGACTACATATTTCGCACCACGGCGTTTGCCTTCGATCAACGCATGCCCAACCATCCGCGCGCCGGACATCCCATAGGGATGCCCAATCGAAATCGCGCCCCCGTCGACGTTTAGCAGCGCGTCTGGAATGCCCAACTGATCGCGTGAATAGAGCACTTGGACCGCGAAAGCCTCGTTCAGCTCCCACAGGCCAATATCGTCCATGCGCAGCCCATGCGCTTTCAACAACGTCGGCACCGCATAAATTGGGCCAATACCCATTTCATCGGGCTCACACCCCGCTGCCATCACGCCAATATACCGCCCTAAGGGCTCAAGACCCGCTTTTTCCGCGGCTTTGGCCTCCATCACCACGCTGGCCGAGGCCCCATCGCTGAGCTGTGACGCATTGCCTGCCGTGATGAATTTACCTTCTTTGATCTGCATCCCATCTTTGAACACAGGCGACAGCCCGCCCAGACTTTCAAGCGTCGTACTGGGGCGATTGCCTTCGTCTTTGGTCAGCGTAACTTGACGTTCCGATATTTCTTTGGTGTCACGATCTTGAACCAACATCGTCGATGTCAGTGGCACGATTTCCGCATCAAACCGCCCTGCCTCTTGTGCCGCATGGGTGCGCGCCTGCGATTGCGCGGCATAGTCATCTTGGATCTCGCGGCTGACATCATAGCGCGCGGCCACTGTTTCCGCCGTTTCCAGCATCGACATATACAGATCCGACTTATGCGCCATCAACCAAGGGTCGGCCTTGACCCGCATCTCTTTGGTTTGCACCATGGAAATGCTTTCGACACCGCCGCCAATGGCCACATCCATGCCATCCATCACAACTTGTTTGGCCGCCGTCGCAATTGCCATCATGCCAGACGCACATTGCCGATCAAGGGACATGCCCGCGACGCTGACGGGCAGTCCAGCGCGCATAGCCGCTTGGCGCGCGATGTTCCCACCTGTGTGGCCTTGCTGCAATGCCGCGCCAAGAACCACATCTTGCACCCGATCCGGGTCAATCCCCGCGCGGGCCACCGCATGTTCAATCGCATGCCCGGCCAATTCTTGGGGGGTCGTGTTGTTAAACGCACCGCGATAGGCTTTGCCAATTGGGGTGCGGGCAGTGGATACAATCACGGCATCGCGCATTAAATCTCTCCTCATAACTTCATCAAATTAGGACCGTTGTGCTTAGGGCAACGCTTGTTCAAAGATATTGGGGCCCGACATCACGTTGATTCCCCCCGAGACAGGCACCACCGCACCCGTCACATACGCGCCCCCTCGCCCGCACAAAAACAGCATACATCCCGCGATATCCTCGTCGCGCCCCACCCGTTTCAGCGGCACATCGGCCCCGACCTTGGCCCGTGTGTCTACATCTTGCGTCGCAAACGCCGTCATCCGAGACACAAACGGCCCTGGCGCTAAGGCGTTAACAGTAATCGCACGACCTGCCAGTTCTTTTGCCAATATCTTGGTCAGATGGATCACGGCCGCTTTGGACGCCGAATAACTGTAAGCGCCATCCCCCATTTCACGCTCGCCCATGACAGAGCCAACATTCACTATGCGGGCGGGATCATCAACTGAACCCGAAGCAATCAACATCGGCAACAGTTTTTGGGTCAATTCGAACAGCCCCGCGACATTCACACTCATCACCTTATCCCAGGCCTGAAATGGAAATTGACCAAGCGGAGCGCCCCAGGTGACGCCTGCGTTGTTCATCAGGATATCCAGCCGATCCGTGTGCGTTTTAACCGCCGCGACCAAGGCATCCACACCCTCTTGCGTGCTCACATCGCCCGCGAACCCGATGGCTGTGCCACTTGCGCCCAACGCGTTCAACTCGGCCGCGACCGCTTTGCATGCATCACCCTTGCGGCTGGCCATCAACACAATCGCCCCGGCCCTCACCAAGCTTTCCGCCGCCATGCGCCCGATGCCCGTTGCCCCGCCGGTGACCAGTGCCACTTTCCCATCCAATCCAAAAAGCGTTTGAATATCCATCAAAACCCCCTGTCTGCCGCGATCTTTTCGGCGTGATAGCTGTAATCCCCCAGCCATTCCGCCCCAACCTGCGCGCGCTTCATGAAAAATCCCATGTCATAGGCGTCGGTCATGCCGATCCCGCCATGCATTTGGACCCCCTCTTGCACTGCCAATATTGCTGATTGTGTGGCGCGCGCCTTGGCCAAAGACACCGCCAATTCTGCCGAGCCAGGATCTGCATCCATGGCGCGCCCCGCATTCAATATCGCGCTTGAGGTCACTTCGATATCGCACCACAGATGCGCGGCCCGATGTTGCAGCGCTTGGAATCTGCCGATCTCGACCCCAAATTGCTTGCGCTGTTTCAGATACTCCACCGTCATCGCAAAGGCTCCGGCAGCCAGCCCAGTCAGCTCGGCTGCCAAAGCGCCTTGCCCTGCGTGGATTGCGGGGCCGACCACGTCCATCGCGTAATTAACTGTGCCCAAAATGTCGTCCCCCGTGGCTTTGACGTCATCAAAATTGATCCGGGCCGCATCGCGCGCGTCGATCATATTGGATGCGACCCGCTCAATCCCGTCCCGATCCGCAGGAATATCAAACAGCGTCATCCCCTGGTCCGTGCGCGCCAAAACCAACAGCCGATCTGCGTTTGAACCGTCCACAACAAATTGCTTTTTGCCATTTAGACGAAAGCCATTGCCGGCACGCCGCGCCTCTAGGTCCACATGCGAAGGGTCGAATTTGATCCCCTCGTCCACCGCCAAAGCATAGGTCAAATCCCCTGCAGCAATCTGGCGCAAAGCCGTCACCGCACGAGGATCCGCAACTTGGCGCAACGCAGTCACAGCAATGACCGCTGTCGAAATGAACGGGCTTATCGCCAAAGTCTGGCCCATTTCCTGCGCAATTACGTTGGCCGCGGCAAAGCCCATACCCGATCCACCCGCCGCTTCGGGCACCAACACGCCTGCCCAACCAAGGTCAGCCATCTGCTTCCAGCTGTCCGGGTCTTGCGTTTGGCCCGCATCGCGCATCGCCCGCAATTTGCTAAGCGGCATCGCATCGTCCAGAAAACCACGCGCCATATCGGCCATCATGGTTTCGTCCGCGTTTCTTACCAGATTTGCCATGACACCTACCCCGGAAGCCCAAGAACACGGCGCGACACGATGCTCAGCATTACCTCGCTGGTGCCGCCTTCAATCGAATTGGCCTTAGTGCGCAGCCAATCCCCCGCGCGATTGCCCAAAGGCCCTTCCCATTCCAACGCATCCGAGCCGCCCGCGCGCATTAGCAATTCATGGCGCTGTTTGTTCAGCTCGGTGCCCATATATTTCAACATCGCCGAGGCATCGCCCGCACCCTGCCCCGCTTCGGCTTGATCTTTATAGCGCTCAAGCGTCAACCCAATCGCGAGCGCATCGATTTCACAGCGCATGGCATCCACGCGCAAAGTGGCATCCATGTTCGGTATCGTGTCGTTGATCACAGCCCCCAAAGCACGGCCCCCACCTGTCAGACCACCGCCCCCCGCCGAGATCATCTCGCGCTCATGTGTCAGCAAATATTTGGCAACATCCCAGCCACGGTTGGGTGCGCCGATGATCTGCTCTTTAGGCACGGCGACGTCGGTAAAAAACGTTTCGCAAAACGGTGACGCCCCGCTGATCATTTTGATGGGCCGCGTTTCCACACCGGGCGAGTCCATGCTCAGCAGCAAAAACGAAATGCCTTTATGCTTGGGCGCTTCACGATCCGTGCGCACAAGTGCGAAAATCCAGTCGGCTTTGTCCGCGTAAGACGTCCAGATCTTTTGGCCATTCACCAACCAATGATCGCCCATATCCGCACCATGGGTTTGCACATTGGCCAAATCAGACCCCGCCCCAGGTTCAGAATAGCCCTGACACCATCGCACCTCGCCGCGCGCGACCAGTGGCAAATAGCGCAGCTTTTGTTCATGCGTGCCAAAGTGCAAAAGCGCAGGTCCCAGCATCCAAATCCCAAAACTCTGCAGCGGTACACGGGCGTTAATCCGGGCCAGTTCTTGCTGGAAGATCTTTTCCTGATCCCGGGTCAGCCCCGCACCGCCATAGGCTTCGGGCCAGGTCGGGACGGTGTACCCCTTGGCTGCACAGCGCTGAAGCCAAAGTTCTTGCGCGGCACTGGTGAACACCCAATCCTTGCCACCCCAGCAAATACTGGCCTCGTCGGTCGCACCATCGCGCATGTCCTCGGGGCAATTCTGCTCTAACCAAGCCCGCAGCTCGGCGCGGAATTCCGTCAAGGGGGCGTCTGTCATGTCTGGAATGCTTTCTGTTGGATCCGAACGCTGCGTCAGAGTGGCGAGGCGAATTGCGATTGACAAGAGACGACGCCACGTCTCAGCTTTGCGCGACGCGTAAGACTTTGGGGGACAGCACAATGAAAGCGATGTTAAGTACGCAAATCGGCGGCCCGGAAACGTTGCAATTGACGGACTTGGCTGACCCGGAGCCCGGCAAAAACCAAGTGGTCCTTCGCGTACATGCGGCAGGGGTTAACTTTCCCGACACGTTGATCATCCGCGATCTTTATCAAATGAAACCACCCCGCCCCTTTGCCCCAGGCGGTGAAGTCGCGGGTGTGATTGAGGCGGTAGGCAGCAAAGTAACCGATTTCGCTGTCAAAGACCGCGTGCTGGGGCTGAGCGCATTTGGTGGATTCGCCACAAAACTTGCAATTGACGCCAACCGACTGGTAAAAATCCCCGACGCGATGCCCTTTGACGAGGCCGCTTGCTTCATTTTCACCTACGGCACGTCGCATCACGCACTGAAAGATCGCGCCGCGTTGCAGGCAGGGGAAACTGTCTTGATCCTAGGCGCCGCAGGAGGGGTGGGCATTGCTGCGATTGAGCTGGCAAAAGCCACAGGCGCGCGCGTCATTGCCGCCGTGTCGTCGCAGGATAAAGCCCAATTTTGCCGCGACGCGGGTGCGGACGAAACACTGATCTATACCCGCGACCCATCGGACCGGGCCGCACAGAAAGAGCTGTCCAATCAGATCAAAGCCGCCTCGGGTGGGGACGGTGTTGACGTTGTCTATGACGCTGTTGGCGGCGCATATGCCGAACCGGCCCTGCGGGCTTTGGCGTGGAAAGGTCGCTATTTGGTGGTCGGCTTTCCCGCCGGCATCCCGCAAATCCCGCTGAATCTGACCTTGCTAAAAGGGTGCCAAATTGTTGGTGTGTTTTGGGGTGCGCACACCGCGCGCGAACCGCAAAGCCATGCTGAAAACGTGGCGGACCTGTTCCGGCTCTATGCCAGTGGCAAAATCAAGCCGCGCATTTCGGCGCACTATCCGCTAGAACAATCAGCAAAGGCACTTCAGCTGATGCAAGACCGCAAAGTCTTGGGCAAGATCGTCATCACCATGCCTTAACCGCCCCCTAAACTTTGGATCAACACCACATATGTCCGACCTACAAAACGCCCTAAAGAAAAGCCAAGATCAGATTGGGACGGAAATCGGAGTGTCCAACTGGATCACGGTGGATCAGGACATGATCGATACGTTCGCGAAAACTACGCAAGACGAACAATGGATCCACGTGGACCCCGTGCGCGCCGCAGCCGAGTCCCCTTTTGGCGGCCCAATTGCCCATGGTTTTTTGACACTGTCTCTTGCCAGCCGCTTTGCCTATGATTGCATTCCATTTCTGCCAGGCCAGGTGATGGGCGTAAACTATGGCATGAACATGTTGCGATTTTTAAAACCTGTAGGGGCCGGGTCGCGCGTGCGCGGGCGTTTTGTGTTGAAGGATATCAAAACCCGCACCAAAACGGATCTGTTGCGGACCCACGGCTTAATGATTGAAATAGACGGCGAAGACAGTCCGGCGTTGGTGGCAGAATGGCTGACATTGGCGGTCTTTGAAGGCTAAATTCTCGGCGCCCTACTACCCAAACATCGAGTTCGGCAAGAACAAAGCAACACCAGGAAACAGCACGATAATGGCGACGACCGCCGCCATGGCAAACCAAAATGGCCAGATGCCCCGGAAAATCGTTCCCAAAGGTACGTCTGGCGCGATGCCTTTGACGACGAATACGTTGATGCCCACGGGCGGCGAGATCAGCGCCATTTCAAGCACGATGACCATCAAAACGCCAAACCAGATCATGTCGACACCCAAAGTTTCAAGGATCGGCTGGACCAACGGAACGGCCAGTACAAGGATGGCAAATCCTTCCAAAAACGTGCCCAAAATCATGAAAAACACCAAGATCGCGATAACCACTTGAAATCCTGTGTATCCTTGCATTTCAACCCAAGCCGTCATTTTCAGCGGTAATCCCGTAAATCCTACGAAGGTCTTGAAAACGAATGCGCCAAACAGGATCAGAAAGACCGTGCCGGTGGATTTCAGCGTCGATTGGATCACGTCTTTGAGGTTGTCCCAACTGAGCGCACCGCGAATAACCGTTACCCCAAAAGCAAGCAACGCCCCAATGCCTGCCGCTTCGATCGCAGAAAACGCGCCGGCATAAATACCGCCAATGGTGACCACGATGATCCCAATGATCCACCCCGCCCGTCCAAGTTTGCGCAAACGCAGGCCAATATCTTCACGCGCCCCAGCCCGAGGCGCTTTCGACGGCGTGACAGTCACCACGATCCAGATGGCCAGAATGAACATCAAGGTTAACAAAAGTCCGGGCAAGACACCGGCCATGAACAACCGACCGATGCTTTCTTCCGTCAGGATGGCATAGACTACAAAGCCCGCCGAAGGTGGGATCAAGATTCCAAGTGTGCCGCCCGCCGCGACGGCCCCAGTGGCCAGGCCATTATCATACTTGTAGCGCTGCATTTCGGGCAAGCTGACCCGGCCCATGGTCAACGCCGCCGCCAAGGACGAGCCCGACAGGGCAGAAAATCCGGCACAGCCCACAATGGTCGCCGACGCCAATCCGCCTTTGAGATGTCCAAACCACCCATGCGCGGCATCGTAAAGGTCTCGGCTCATGCCAGACACGCCCGCCAAGTTCCCCATTAGAATGAACAGCGGAAGGATCGTCAAAGGATAGCTCGACGCCTCGCCAAAGATCTCGCCGGCAATCACGGGCATCGCAGCGGGGGGACGGATCAGGAAAATACCCAAAGCGCCCGCTATCATCATCGCAATGCCGACGGGAACGCGAATGAACAGCAATACGAACAGCGCAACAAACCCGGTGACGGCAACCGTATCGCGGTCCATTAATCCGCTACCTCATTGGGATCTGTGGTGTTCCAATGGACCAACCCAATCAGAAAATGCGTCAACAGCAGCGTTGCATAAATCGCCAGCGCGAGGCCAAGCACATAGTAAAACGGCGTGTGAATGATCCCCAGATTTGACGTCATGGCACCACAGGGCATGCCGCAGCTGCCTTTAACGAAGAGCGCGTAGGATGCGAAAGCCATCATCGCAAAAGACGCCAGCCGCCCCACCGCATCACTAAGGCGCGTCACGGAACGTCCCGCAAAAAGCGTCAGAACATTCACGGATACATGCCCTTTTTGCGCCGCCGCCCAGACAATTGCTGCCGCGACAATGACAGTCAAAGACATGGTGGTCACATCTTCGATTCCGAAAATTGGCGCGCGCAGTACATAGCGGTAAAACACCGACACACCGGTCACAACAGCAAGCACCAACAAAGCCACCCCACCTGCGATTGCAAAAAGTCCAGTCACAAGGCCAAGCCCTTTCTCAAGCAGCTTGAGCCCCGAGGACATCACGTGGGTCAGTTCCCTTGCATCAGCTTGGTAACTTCGGCCCCGGTCAGACCTTGTCCCACTTCGGACGCCAACCAAGCCTGCATGGCCGGTTCAATCTTCGC
>JBGCEM010000111.1:0-11083 GCA_045106335.1 Paracoccaceae bacterium
TTTCTGGGGTGCACTTAAGGCAGGGGTTCAGCCCATTGCTTTGAATACGCTGCTGGCCACAGACGTCTACCTCAGTATCCTCAACGACAGTGCCGCCAGCATTGCATTTGTGTCGCATGCGCTATTGGACGTCGTCTTGCCTGCGGTTCAGGCTGCATCCCATCTGCGCCAAATCGTTGTGATTGGTGGGGATGCCCCCGAAGGCACGACGTCTTACGCGGATTTTGTAAAGAATGCAGGGCCCGCCGATACGGTTTTGCGCTCCAGCGATGACGTTGCGTTTTGGCTATATTCGTCCGGCTCAACAGGTGCGCCGAAAGGTGTGCGTCACCAGCACAGGGCCTTGCAAATCACCTGCGATACCTATGGCCAGCAGATCCTAGGTATCACAGAAAGCGACAGGATCTTTTCAGCGGCCAAGCTGTTCTTTGCCTATGGCTTAGGCAACGGTATGTCGTTTCCGATGTCAGTTGGGGCCACGGCGTATTTGTTCAACGGACGGCCAACGCCCGACTCTGTGTCCGATATCTTGGCGACGTACCAACCGACGATGTATTGCGGTGTGCCAACGCTTTACGCCGCAATGATCCAGAAATGGGAGGTCGAAGGCAGCCACCCTGATGCCCCGCTGCGCACGTGTATTTCCGCAGGCGAGGCCTTGCCCGCCGAGATTGGTCGAAAATGGAAACAAATTTGGGGGGTCGATATTATGGACGGTGTTGGCTCGACTGAAATGCTGCATATCTTTCTGTCCAACAAGCCCGGGGACGTTGAATACGGCACGTCCGGCACAGCTGTTCCGGGGTATGAGGTGCGATTGGTCGATGAAAACAATGCAGACGTGAAGGTGGGTGAGATCGGCGAACTTCTGGTGCGCGGCAATTCATCGGCCACCGACTATTGGAATCAACCGGACAAATCACAGGCCACGTTTGAAAATGGTTGGACCCGCACGGGCGACAAGTACGAACTGACAGCGACCAAGCGCTATATCTACTGTGGCCGCACGGACGATATGTTCAAAGTCTCGGGCATTTGGGTCAGCCCGTTCGAAATTGAACAGGCCTTGGTGTCCCATCCCGCAATTCTTGAAGCCGCCGTTGTCGCACAGGCAGACAGTGACAGTCTTGAAAAACCAAAGGCTTTTGTCGTTCTCAAAAACGGTAAGACCGAAGATGACATTAATGGATTGAAAGACTTTATCAAAGACAAGATCGGGAAGTGGAAGTACCCCCGCTGGGTCGAGGTGGTTGACGATTTACCCAAAACCGCGACGGGCAAAATCCAACGCTTCAAGTTGAGGGAAAACGCATGAGCGCATCTTGGACCCAAAACGGAACGCTGATGGCCGATGGGAAATCATTGGAATATGCGTGCTTTGGACCGGCCCCCAGCGACGCGCCTACGCTTATTCTTTTGCACGAAGGGTTGGGATCTGTGGCGTTGTGGCGCGACTTTCCTCAGGCTTTGGCACAGGCGACGGGCCTTGGAGTCTTTGCCTATTCACGGGCCGGCTACGGGGCATCTGACGTGGCCGACCTGCCGCGCCCTTTGGATTATATGACTAAGGAAGCGACCCATGTCCTGGGCAAGGTTTTGGATGCAATTGGTGTAGAAAGTGGCGTTTTGGTCGGTCACAGCGATGGCGCCTCGATTGCTGCGATCTATGGCGGCAGTGTTCCGGACTACCGAGTGCGCGCACTTGTTCTTATGGCCCCGCATTTCTTTACAGAACCGGCAGGGCTTGCTGAAATCGCCAAAGCAAAGACCGCATTTGAAAGCGGTGATTTGCGCCGCGCTTTGGGAAAATACCACAAGGACCCTGACAACACGTTCCGGGGCTGGAATGACACATGGTTGCATCCTGACTTCAAGGACTGGAACATCGCGGACGCCATTGATCATTTGCGGATTCCGACGCTGGCAATTCAAGGGCGGCAGGATCAATATGGTACGCTTGCACAAATCGCTGAGATCGAAGACCGCGCCTATGCCCCAGTTGAGAGGCTGATTTTGGACCATTGTCGTCACGCGCCGCATCTGGATGACAGTGGTGCCGTTATCGATGCAATTTCTACGTTTTGTGATCGTCTGTTCGCGCTAGAAGCTGCCGGATCCGCCCCCAAAACAGGCGCATTGGCGTGACAGGGCAGGGCGATCATTGGCCATCGCACGCTTATATTCCGGGCAAAACCCCACGCCATGCGGAAGACACGTTTGAGCACCTTCGCATAACGGCCATTGAAGGGCACGATGCCGACCAACTTAGCGAAAGCGCTGCGTTTCTTGTCGGCCTGGCCTATTTGCGCGCGGGTTTTTATTGGGAGGCCCACGAACTGTTTGAACCGGTCTGGATGGCATTGCCTAAGCCCAGTCGTGAGCGCGCGTTTGTGCAGGGACTGATCCAGATTGCCAACGGCTTTCTAAAACTAAAGATGGATCGCCCGAAAGCGGCGGCGCGTCTAGAGGGGATCGCGCGCGCGCATATCGCCAACGCTGGAACGGGTGTTGTGATGGGGATCGAGCAGCATGAGGTTTTGAAGATGTTGGAGTCTCTTAAAGTATTGGGAAATGAAGAAATATAATGCATGATTTGGATGAAAATGGCGTATGAACACCTAAAATATTGATATGAAACAGGAAAAATACGAATTATTTTGCACCAATTCGTTTACTTACGAGCCCTTCGAAGGTACGTTTGTCGCATCAACCGCCCGAGGAAGACCCAATGTCTAAAATGATCGACTTTCAAACCAACCCCTCAAAATATCGTCACTGGAAAGTGGAATATGAAGGTCCGGTTGCAAGCCTTATCATGGATGTGGACGAAAATGGCGGCCTGTTTGAGGGGTACGAACTGAAGCTGAACTCATACGATCTGGGCGTGGATATCGAACTTAGCGATATTGTGCAGCGCATGCGGTTTGAACACCCCGAGGTCAAAGTGGTTGTGATGAAATCCGGCAAGGAAAAAGTCTTTTGTGCGGGCGCAAATATTCGCATGCTTGGTGGCGCAGAACACAGCCACAAAGTTAACTTTTGTAAGTTTACCAATGAAACCCGCAATGCGTTTGAGGCCGCTGAGGCCGAGTCCGGTCAGAACTATATCGCGGCAATTCGCGGGGCGTGCGCGGGCGGCGGCTATGAGCTAGCGCTTGCGTGCAATCACATCATGCTTACGGATGATTCCACCTCTGCTGTCGGACTTCCCGAAGTGCCATTGCTTGCGGTTCTCCCTGGCACCGGGGGTCTCACACGCGTCACAGACAAACGTAAAGTGCGTCGTGATCGCGCGGACATATTCTGTTCCATAGAAGAGGGAATAAAAGGCAAACGTGCTCTAGAATGGCGGCTTGTAGATGAGGTCGTCGCAAATTCGAAGTTCGATGAGGCTGTTGTCGCGCGGGCCAAAGACATGGCAGCATCGTCCGAAAAACCGGATATCGCCCAAGGCGTTACGCTTGGTCCGTTGAACCGGACGATCACCGATCAGGCAGTGACGTATGATCTGATCGAAGTTGCGATGGACCGCGCAGGTCGAAATGTCTCGATTACGATCAAAGGCCCAGATGAAGCTGCGCCTGTGGATATGGCCGCGTTCCAAGCGCAGGGCGATCAAGCCTATATGTTGAAACTGGTGCGCGAATTGGAAGACGTCATTTTGCACCTGCGCACGAACGAAAACGAACTGGGTTTGTGGATATTCAAAACGCAGGGCGATCCGAAGATCTTCGCCACCCACGAGGACCTGCTGGCCAACAACGCCAGTCATTGGCTGGCCAATGAAGTGCATCACTATTGGAAGCGCACGCTGAAACGTCTGGATGTGACCTCGCGCTCCCTTGCGGCCTTTGTTGAACATGGGTCGTGTTTTGTCGGCGTGCTGGCGGAAATCCTGTTTGCTGTGGACCGCACCTATATGATGGAAGATGAGTTCGAAGGCGACAATCGTCCGACTGCGGCCATCACTTTAAGCGATGCCAATTTTGGCCGCTATCCGATGGGCAATGATATCACACGTCTGCAAACGCGCTTCCTTGCAGAGCCTGCGCATGTGGACACGCTAAAGGCTTCGATCGGTGCCTCGCTGGAAGCAGAAGAGGCGGACGACCTTGGGCTGGTAACTGTCATCCTGGACGATATCGACTGGGAAGACGAAGTGCGTATTTTCATCGAAGAACGTGTTTCCTTTTCGCCCGATGCGATGACGGGAATGGAGGCCAACTTGCGCTTTGCGGGACCAGAGACAATGGAAACCCGCATCTTTGGGCGCTTAACGGCCTGGCAAAACTGGATTTTCAACCGTCCGAACGCGGTTGGCGAAGATGGTGCGCTGCAACGCTACGGCACCGGCGTGCGCGGCGCGTACAACATGGAACGCGTCTAAGACGCCCCCTTTTCTAGGAGAACAAAATGTCTGCACCCCTTGATGTAAGCTACGACACAAAAATCCCGAACAATGTGGGGCTCAGCTCTGATCGCAAGGTGCTTAAAGCGCTTGAGAAATGGCACCCAGGCTACATTGACTGGTGGAACAAACTGATCCCGCAGAACTTTCAGGAATCGATGGTCTATTTGCGCACGGCCGTGTCCGTTGATCCCAAAGGCTGGGCCAAGTTCGATTATGTGAAAATGCCCGATTACCGCTGGGGTGTTCTGTTGGCCCCGCAGGTCGAGGATCGCGTGATCCCCATGGGCGAGCACAAAGGTCAAAAGGCCTGGCAGGAAGTTCCCGGCGAATACCGCAATATGCTGAAACGCTTGATCGTAATTCAAGGCGACACAGAGCCAGGGTCGGTTGAACAACAACGCTTTTTGGGACTAACAGCGCCGTCACTTTATGACATGCGCAATCTGTTTCAGGTCAACGTGGAAGAGGGCCGCCACCTTTGGGCGATGGTTTATTTGCTGCAAAAATACTTCGGCAAGGATGGGCGTGAAGAGGCAGATGATCTGTTGGTCCGCTCGTCTGGGTCTGACGAAGCGCCCCGTATGTTGGGTGCTTTCAACGAAGAAACGCCCGATTGGCTGTCATTCTTCATGTTCACTTACTTCACCGACCGTGACGGCAAAATGCAGTTGGAATCTTTGGCGCAGTCCGGGTTTGACCCGCTCAGCCGGACCTGCCGTTTCATGCTGACCGAAGAAGCGCACCACATGTTTGTTGGTGAAACTGGCGTGGGCCGCACCATCCAGGCCACAGTTGAGGCGATGAACAAGGCAGGGATCACGGACCCATACGACATCGGCAAAATCCGCGATCTGGGCGTCATTGACCTGCCCACAATCCAGAAAAAACTGAACCTGCACTATTCTTTGTCGCTTGATCTGTTTGGCCAAGAGGTGTCCACGAACGCTGCCAATGCGTTCAATCAGGGCATCAAAGGTCGCTATATGGAGCAGCGGATTGATGATGATCATCAGCTGCAAAATGACACGTATATTGTCCGCAGCGTGGTAGACGGCAAGATCATCGCACAGGAAGTGCCCGCATTGACGGCGATCAATATGCGTCTGCGCGATGACTATATCCGCGATGCATCGGGCGGTATCGGACGCTGGAATAAACTTATTGCTAAGGCCGGTGTCGCGTTTGAACTGGCTCTGCCGCATGAGGCATTTCACCGTCAAATTGGCGTTTTTGCCGCGATCAAGACCGATCCTGCGGGCAATATTATTTCTGATGATACTTGGGAAAAGCAGTCCGGTGATTGGCTGCCAACGCAGGCAGATGGCGACTTCATCACGTCGCTTATGGTGCCGTGTTATGAAGCTGGTAAATACGCGTCTTGGATCGCGCCGCCCAAGGTTGGTATCGACAATAAACCGGGTGATTTTGAATACGTCAAATTGCACATGGCTTAAGACACAGGGCCTAAAACACGGGGCGCAAAGGGGCATTTGGTCCCTTGCGTTAACTTGATGGGAGACTGCACATGCTGATTGAACGCACTGCTTTTAAAAATGATCGCACGGTTGCGCTGATGCGCTTGCGTGAAACTTGTTTGGGGTGTGAAGACTGTGATGGCCCGTGTCGCGCTTTGATACAGCTGTGTGATTTGCCGGAAATCTTTCTAAGGTCCAAAGGGGCAAGCCATTGAGCGCACCTTTCAAACAGCATCTCATTGATCCCGAGATTTGTATCCGTTGTTACACATGCGAAATGACCTGCCCAGAGCAGGCGATTGAACATGACGACAACAATGTCATCGTCGATGCCTCCAAATGCAACTTCTGCATGGATTGCATCCCTGTGTGTCCTACTGGGTCAATCGACGAATGGCGCGTTGTAGCCAGCAAAGACAACGCCTATTCGCTTGAAGATCAGTACAGCTGGGATGAACTTCCCGAACAAGGCGACGTGGCCGCGTCTGAGGCGGGCGAAGCGGGCGGCGCACAATCAGATGTGGATGACCCGGTCGCGGCCCTTTTGGCCGAGGCGCACAAAGGTGCGGGTGGCAAGGCCAAAGCCCCCGAAACTGCCGCAAAGCCAACGATCAATCTGTACAACCTTGGCAATCCTGTCGAGGCCGTCGTGCAAGGCAACTACCGCATCACAAGTGACACCTCAGACGCAGACACGCGTCACATCATTCTGGAATTCCAGGGCAAGCCCTTTCCCGTTCTCGAAGGCCAATCTGTTGGGATCCTTGCTCCGGGTACAGATGCTGACGGCAAACCACATTTGCCACGTCTTTATTCTGTGTCCAGCCCACGCGACGGTGAGCGTGCGGGGTATCACAACGTATCCTTGACCGTGAAGCGCGAAAAGGGCGGTGTGTGTTCAAACTATCTTTGCGATCTGCAAAAGGGTGACGCGATCCGGGTGACAGGCCCATTTGGCGCGACATTCCTTTTGCCCTCAGATCCTAAGGCACGCTTGTTGATGATTTGCACAGGCACAGGGGCTGCCCCCATGCGCGCCTTCACAATGGCGCGCCAACGCACCGTGGGCGAGAAGTCAGGCGGCATGGTCATGTTCTTTGGCGCCCGCACGCCCGACACTTTGCCGTATTTCGGACCGCTCAACAAGGTGCCCAGTAACCTGTTGGAAAAGCACCTGGTCTTCAGCCGGCTGCCTGGCCAAGACAAAGAATACGTTCAAGACCGGATGCGGCAAGAAGAGGACGTGGTCGCAGAAATGCTGCAAGATCCGAACACATATATCTACATCTGTGGCATGAAAGACATGGAAGAAGGCGTTGAACAAGCGTTCACAAATATCGCGGAGTCTTTTGGCGAACACTGGCATGCACTGCGCGACGTTATGCGTGACGCGGGCCGCTTTCACGTCGAAACGTACTAAAAGATGGAACCACGCCCTTCATCCGCCTTTGAACACAGTATGCGCGTGACATGGGGCGATTGTGATCCGGCCCGGATCGCCTATACGGGCCGACTGCCGTGGTTTGCGCTTGATGCGATTAATGCCTGGTGGGAAGACAAACTTGGCGGTGATGGTTGGTTTCAGATGGAACTTGACCGCAATGTTGGCACGCCCTTTGTACGGCTGGAAATGGACTTCAGCCATCCTGTAACACCGCGCCATCAATTGTCGTGCTTTGTTTGGCCGGTCCACTTGGGTAAGACATCCATTGCGTTTCGCGTGGATGCGGAACAGGATGGAAAGCTGTGTTTTGCCACCAGAACTGTCAGCGTCTTTATCGCCGCCGATCAGTTTTCGAAACAGCGCCCACCGGAAGATATCCGTGCCGTCGTTCAGCAGCATTTGCCCGCGTCCGCGCAATAGCCATGGTTGGATCCAAGATAGCGCCTTCACAAATTGATGCACAGGAGTCTGTCCGCGCGCTGATGGGTTTGGTCGGACGTCGCGTGCACTTTCTGCGCAAGGGTGCTGGGTATTCGCGGCGCGAACTTTCGGAATTATCAGGCGTGTCAAACCGGTATTTGGCGCAACTTGAAGGCGGCGAGGGCAACATTTCCATCGGGTTGTTGCAACAAATCGCATTGGCCCTTGAAACGTCCATCGATGCCCTTGTGCTACAAGAACGCCAAGGTGACGCCGAAAGTGCCCATGTCGCATCGCTGTATCAAAAGGCAGACAAGGCGGCGCGTGCACGCGTGATGCAGGTTCTGGACCCAATCGCCGCCCGTGCAGCAAAAGCCAACCGGATTTGTCTGATTGGTCTGCGCGGGGCAGGGAAATCGACGCTGGGCGCGCTGATTGCCTCTGATCTTGCTATCCCATTCATCGAATTAAACACCGAGATCGAAGCACAGGTTGGCGTGCCCGTCCGCGAAATTATCGCGCTTTATGGTGAAGAAGGATATCGCCAAATTGAGGCCGATACTTTAACAACAATCATCCAAGAACATGACCAAATCGTCTTGGCCGTTGCGGGTGGTATCGTCGCCTCTGCGCAGGCGTTTGAACGTGTTTTGTTAAACTTCCACACCATTTGGATCAAAGCGCAACCTGCCGAGCATATGGAACGTGTGCGCGCCCAGGGCGACCTGCGCCCGATGGCGGGCAACCCACAAGCGATGGACCAACTTCGCCAAATTCTGAGGACCCGCGAAGAACACTATGCAAAAGCGGCGTACCAATTGGATACCAGCGGCAAGCCGATCCAGACCTCGCGTGCCGAATTGAACGCGCTTTTGCAGACCCATAATGTGGTCAAATCCACCCCGATCTAGGTAAGGACCCATGGCATGAGCGTCAGACTGCGCAATGAGGCCGGTATTGGCTATGTTGAACTTGACAACCCGCCCGTCAACGCAATTGGGCAATCGGTCCGTCAGGGTCTTTTGGATGCTGTGCACTGGGGGGAAAAGCTGCAGCTTGCCCGTGTCATCCTCAGCGGAAAGGGCAGCACTTTTGCTGCTGGCGCCGATGCTCGTGAATTCGACCATACACCGCAAGCGCCTCATTTGCCTGACGTTTTGAACGCCATTGACGAAAGTTTTGTGCCTTGGATCGCGGCAATTGACGGTGTCGCGCTTGGTGGCGGGGCCGAAATTGCAATGGCCTGCCGCATGCGGATCATGTCGCCCACATCGCAGATTGGCTTGCCTGAGGTCACGCTGGGTGTAATTCCCGGTGCCGGGGGCACACAACGTTTGCCGCGCCTTGTGGGGTTAGAAAAAGCGTTGGGTATGATCAGCTTGGGCAAGCCGGTTACGGCACAGGCGGCGCTTGACGCAGGATTGATCCATGCGATTGAGGATGATCCCCAAGCGGAAGCCTTTATGGTCAACACAGAACAGCTCGGCTGCATCGTTCCAACATGGGAATTGCCTGCACCGCAAAATGACAGTGTTGCGATCGACGCCGCGCGGGCCAAGATCGCGATGAATAGTCCCAATCAAATTGCGCCGCAGCGGGCCCTTGATGTGGTGGCAGCTGGGTTGGACTTGCCGTTTCACGCGGCGTTGCACCAAGAGCGCCGCGCCTTCCTTGACCTTAAAACCAGTGCTCAAGCGCGCGCTTTGCGTCACCTTTTCTTTGCGGAACGCGCCGCAAGAAAGCCTGCAACATGCAACGCTGCCGCCGCTTCATTGCATCATGTGGCTGTTGTTGGCGGCGGCACTATGGGCGCAAGCATTGCCTATGCTTTGATGAACGCGGACCTGCGCGTCACCATTTTGGAAACCGACCCCGACAGTGTCGCGCGCGCAAAAGCAAATGTCGACCAGATCATCGCCGCCAGCTTGAAACACACAATGATCAAAGATCCCCAAGCGCTTCGCGATCGCTTGACTGTCACACATGATTACGCCCAAGTCAGGGATGCGACCCTGGCCATTGAGGCCGCGTTCGAAAGCATGGATGTCAAAAAAGAGGTTTTCACCAAACTAGAGACCGTCTTGCCCACGGATGCAGTGCTTGCAACCAACACCTCTTACCTTGACGTGAACCAGATCGCGGCCAGCATCAACGATCCCGCCCGAGTTTTGGGTCTGCATTTCCACGCACCCGCCCACATTATGAGACTGCTTGAAATCGTACGAGGGGATGCAACGCATGATGCCGCTGTTGCCACTGGGTATGCGTTGGCCAAACGGCTTGGTAAAGTTCCCGTGCTGGCTGGCGTTTGCGGCAGGTTTATCGGCAATCGCATTCTTGCGCGCTACCACGAGGCGGCAGACACAGTGTTTATGGACGGCTCAACCCCCTGGGACGTCGATGAGGCGATGGTGGAATTCGGCTATGCCATGGGCCCTTATGAGTCGCAGGACCTGTCGGGCCTTGATATTGCGCATGCCAACCGCCGCCGACAAGACGCCACCCGGGATCAAAATCGGCGCTATATTCCGATTGCTGACCGCATGGTTGAACTTGGCAAGCTGGGCAAAAAGACCGGGGCAGGGTGGTATCGCTATCCCGGTGGTGGTGGCAAAGTCGAAGATCCGATCGTCGCTGATCTGGCCATTGAGGAATCTCATTTCGAAAAACGTGTGCGGACGGATTACACAGCTGAAGACATTCGCGAACGACTTCTTTTGGCGATGATCAACGAAGCGGCGGACATCTTGGAGGAAGGGATTGCTGCGTCCGCGTCTGATATCGACCTGGTGACAGTATTGGGCTGCGGATTTCCACGCTGGCGCGGCGGTTTGATGCACTACGCCGACACACTTGGGGCGAAGACCATCGTCACGCGCTTGCGCGAATTGGCAGCCGAAGATCCGGTCGTATGGCGCGTGTCACCCTTGCTTGAACGGTGCGCGGCCAACTTTGGCGAGAAGAATATCAGCGAGAGCTCATGTTCTTGATTTCTGATCGAAGGGGCGAATTTTCGGCGGAACTTAGAGGTGGTCGCAGGAATTCGGACCAGTTGTGAAGATGGGCCTGTCGCGGATTTGTACCGCTTGTCTTATGAATATCCCTGCTTTTGTGCGAAACAAAAGCCAGAGTTCAACATTCTAGAAAGTTGAACTCTGGTGGTGGTTGGATCGTCTGCCGCTTGGTTTTTACCGCCCGTAGAATGCTGGCGTGGTGCCAGCCCGATCCAGGCCGCGACGTCGCGCCCCTTACCGAACATCTCTGGCGGTGCTGCGAGCACAGCAATCGATACCGCCGTCACCGGGCCGATCCCCGGCATGGTCACCAATCTGC
>JBGCEM010000112.1:0-4096 GCA_045106335.1 Paracoccaceae bacterium
GACATCGAATCTGCGTCACGGATGACGGGCACGACCAAACCAGTTGGCGTTCCAGCGGCGATCCCCATATGGACGAAATTCTTATAGACGATATCTGTGCCGTCAATTTCAGCGTTCACTTCGGGCACTTCATTTAACGCATGACAGCAGGCCTTGGTGAAAAAGGACATAAACCCAAGCTTCACACCGTGCTTCTTGAGGAATAAATCTTTGTATTCATTTCGCAATGTCATGACTTCTGTCATGTCCACCTCATTGTAGGTGGTCAGCATGGCTGCTGTGTTTTGGCTGTCTTTCAGGCGGCGTGCGATGGTCTGACGTAGGCGTGTCATCTTAACGCGTTCTTCGCGGGCAGCGTCATCTGCTGCCACCGGTGCGCGCGGCGCGAGAGGTGCCGATACGGGTGTTTGCGCCGCCCTAGCGACGGCCTTGGCGACATCGTCCTTTGTCGCGCGCCCATCGCGACCTGTGCCGTCCACCTGATCGCGGCTTAATCCGGCTGCGGCCATCGCTTTTTCAGCGGCGGGGCCATCTTTGATGGCGGTATTTGCTGGGGCGGTTGTGGGCGCGGCTTCCTTAACAGCTGCGACCGTCGCGCTGCCCGAACTGGATAGAACTGCCAATTTCGCGCTGGCATCGACTGTGCTTCCCTCGGGGGCGGTAATCTCAGTTAACACGCCAGCTGCGGGGGACGGGACCTCAACGCTGACCTTATCGGTTTCTAACTCACACAGCATTTCATCAGCAGCGACTGTATCCCCGACGGCTTTGAACCAAGTCGACACCGTCGCTTCGGTGACAGATTCACCCAAAGTTGGCACCATGACATCCACAGTCGCGGCTGCGTCAGGCTTGGCTGCGGTCTCGGCCGGTTTGGGGGCGGCTGGCGTGGCAGATGCACCTTCTGTGATTGTGGCTAACAAAGCATCAACACCGACAGTCTGCCCTTCGGCGGCAACGATCTCGCTAAGCGTGCCTGCAATCGGAGATGGGACTTCGACAGTGACTTTGTCTGTTTCAAGCTCGCACAACATTTCATCGACCGCCACAGGGTCACCTGGTTTTTTAAACCATGTCGCAACGGTTGCTTCAGTTACGGATTCGCCAAGTGTTGGCACACGCACATCTGTTGTCATGGGTCTTATCCTTTAAGGGTCAGCGCATCGTCGATGAGTGCGGCTTGCTGAGCTTTGTGTTGGCTGGCCAGTCCTGTTGCGGGCGATGCCGATGTGGCGCGTCCGACATATACAGGGCGGTCATGTTTTGCGTTGATCCGTTTGAGGACCCATTCCAGATTGGGCTCCATAAAGGTCCACGCACCTTGGTTTTTTGGCTCTTCCTGACACCAAATCATTTCGGCATTTTTGAACCGTTCCAATTCATGCACCGAAGATTGCGCCGGGAAGGGGTAATATTGTTCGTAGCGCAGGATGTAAATGTCATCGATGCCGCGCGCGTCGCGCTCTTCGAGCAGATCATAATAGACTTTGCCCGAGCACATAACGACGCGTTTGATTTTGTCATCTGCGACCAGCTCGGTTGAGGAACTGCCCAATTGTGCGTCATCCCAAAGCACCCGGTGAAAGCTGGAACCTGTGGTGAAGTCACTGGCTTTGCTGACCGCCAGTTTGTGCCGCAGCAGCGATTTGGGCGTCATCAGGATCAAAGGTTTGCGGAAATCACGATGGATTTGGCGGCGTAGAATATGGAAATAGTTCGCTGGCGTCGTGCAATTGGCCACGATCCAGTTGTCTTGGCCACACATTTGTAAAAACCGTTCCAGCCGTGCAGAAGAGTGTTCAGGGCCCTGGCCTTCAAACCCGTGCGGCAGCAAGACAGTCAGGCCAGACATGCGCAACCACTTGGATTCGCCGGAAGAAATGAACTGGTCAAACATGATTTGCGCGCCATTGGCAAAATCGCCGAACTGCGCTTCCCACAAGGTCAAAGCATTGGGTTCGGCCAGCGAATAGCCATATTCAAAGCCTAAAACTGCATATTCCGATAGTGCGCTGTCGATCACTTCGTAATGTGCTTGACCGGCGCGGATATTGTTAAGCGGATAATACCTCTCTTCCGTATCCTGGTGGATGATGCCGGAATGGCGCTGCGAAAAGGTGCCGCGCGTTGAGTCCTGGCCTGCAAGACGGACGGGATACCCTTCTGTAAGCAATCCGCCGAAGGCAAGCGCTTCGCCTGTCGCCCAGTCAAAACCTTCGCCAGTTTCGAACATTTTGGCGCGGGTTCCTAACAAGCGGCCCACGGTTTTGTGCACCGGATACCCCTCTGGAACCGAAGACAGTGACCGGCCAATTTCAGCCAGCGTCTCTTCTTTCAAAGAGGTTTCGCCGCGCTGATATTCCGCGCCGCGTCGGTCCAGATGAGACCACTTGCCGTCCAGCCAATCCGCTTTGTTCGGCTTAAAGTCTTTGCCGGCTTCAAACTCGTCATTCAGGAAGGCTTGGAACGCGGCTTTCATGTCCTCAATTTCGCCTTCCGGGATCAGCCCGTCGGCGACAAGACGTTCCGTATAAAGGCTGAGCGTTGTCTTTTGCTTCTTGATCTTTTTGTACATGACCGGGTTTGTGAACATGGGCTCGTCGCCCTCGTTATGGCCAAATCTGCGATAACAAATGATGTCCAGAACCACGTCTTTGTGGAATTTTTGGCGGAACTCGGTGGCCACGCGCGCGGCGTGCACGACCGCTTCGGGATCGTCGCCATTTACGTGGAAAATCGGGGCTTCGACCACCAACGCGTTGTCCGTCGGATAAGGGCTTGAGCGCGAGAAATGCGGCGCGGTGGTGAAACCGATTTGGTTATTGACCACGATGTGAATCGTTCCGCCTGCCTTGTGACCTTTCAGTCCAGAAAGCGCAAAGCACTCCGCAACAACACCTTGGCCTGCAAAAGCAGCATCGCCGTGCAACAGGATCGGACACACTTTGATCCGGTCTTCGTCGCCCAATTGGTCTTGCTTGGCGCGGACTTTGCCCAGAACCACTGGGTTGACGGCTTCAAGGTGGCTTGGGTTTGCAGTCAGCGACAAGTGGACTGAATTGCCATTAAATTCACGATCCGACGAGGCGCCCAAATGATATTTCACATCACCCGAACCATCAACATCCTGAGGTTTGAAGCTGCCCCCTTGGAATTCGTTGAAAATTGCGCGGTATGGTTTGGCCATCACATTGGCCAAGACATTCAAACGGCCACGGTGGGGCATGCCAACGACGATATCGGTCATGCCAAGCGCGCCGCCGCGTTTGATGATCTGCTCCATCGCAGGCACGAGAGCTTCGCCCCCGTCTAAGCCAAAGCGTTTGGTGCCCATGTATTTGACATGCAGGAACTTTTCGAAGCCTTCAGCCTCGACGAGCTTGTTCAAAATCGCCTTACGCCCTTCACGGGTGAACGCGATTTCTTTGCCGTAGCCTTCAATGCGCTCCTTCAGCCAGCTGGCTTCCTCGGGGTTTGAAATATGCATATATTGCAGCG
Organism: Paracoccaceae bacterium; assembly: GCA_045106335.1. Lineage (GTDB taxonomy): Bacteria > Pseudomonadota > Alphaproteobacteria > Rhodobacterales > Rhodobacteraceae > Aliishimia. Next base: position 3,499 of record JBGCEM010000112.1, read on the forward strand.
CGAAGGTGCCACAATAAGTGCGCTTTACGATCTCAATGATCTGGCGCATCGACGCATGTTGAAGCCCCAGAACATTATCTATGAAAATCGGTCGATCCATGTCGGATTCGGCAAAGCCATAGGACTTTGGATCAAGTTCCGGATGGGCTGTTTGTTCGCGCATCCCCAAGGGGTCCAGATCTGCTGCTAAATGACCCCGAATGCGGTAGGCGCGGATGATCATTAGAGTGCGAATACTGTCCAGCACAGCGCGTTTGATCTGGTCTTCAGAGACCTCAATGTTTTTCTCAGCCGCTTTGGCTTTGATTTTCGTGCCAGCCGCCTTGACTTCTTCTGGCGCGTATTCGCCTGTCAAAGCGCCATGAAGATCATCACCGGGCATGGGTGGCCAGTCGGTGCGCGCCCAGCTTGGCCCTGTAGCTTCGCGTTTAACGCTAACCTCGTCATCCCCAAGCGCCTTGAAAAACGCCTGCCAACTTTCGTCCACGGCATTCGGATCCGTCGCATAGCGGGCATACATCTGTTCCAGATATTCCGCATTGTGCCCCTGCATGAAGCTTGAGGCATGGAACTGGTCGTTTGAGGATTGGTCGGTCAT
>JBGCEM010000113.1:0-14312 GCA_045106335.1 Paracoccaceae bacterium
ATGGTGCCTTGAACGATCAGCACATTCGCGATGTTGGGTAAGATATGTTCGACACTGATCCGCACGCCGGACTTACCACATACGCGTGCGGCAAGGATAAAATCACGCTCCCATATCGGGAGGGCAGCACCGCGCGCGACACGGGCAAAGACGGGGATATTGAAGATGCCTATGGCGATGATCGCGTTGACCGCACCTGCGCCCAGGATCGCGGTGATCAGAATGGCAATGACCAGCGAGGGGAACGCAAATATCAGATCATTGGTCCGCATGATCACATCGTCCAGCCAAGACCCTTTGCGCGCCACAGCCCACAGCCCCAAAGGCACGCCCAGCCCAATGCCGATCCCCACAGCCACACAGGCCACCGCAATTGAGGTCCGCGCCCCGACCATCAACATGGACAAAATATCACGGCCAAAGTGATCGGTGCCTAGCCAATGCACAGCATTTGGTGTCTGCAGCTTGGCGGGGATGTTCAGGATGGCATGGTCAAACGGGGTCCAGACAAAGGAAAGGATCGCGGCGCATATGACACCAGCGGACAGGAACGCGCCCAGGATCAAAGACCGGCTCATGTGCGTTGCCTTAGGCGTGGATCGACCCATGCATAGGCCAGGTCCACGCAGAAATTAACCACGATCACGGCAAAGACCAACAGCATGACAACGCTTTCCACCACGATTAGGTCGCGCGCGGAAATGGATTGGAAAATCAAGCGACCAAGGCCGGGCAGGTAGAACACTTGTTCGATGATAATGCCCCCTGCGATTAGAAACGCGAATTGCAGCCCCAGGATCGTCAGCACTGGGATCATCGCATTGCGCAGCCCGTGCCGCCACAAGGCTTGGCGCGCACTTAGCCCTTTGGCGCGGGCCGTGCGCATGAAATCTTCGCCCAAGACATCCAGCAGAGCGGATCGCATAACGCGTGCCAGGATCGCGGCTTGCGGCAGGGCCAGCGCAATGGCGGGCAGTGTCAGCGACTTTAACCCCGCGAAAAGACCTTTGTCCCAACCCACAAAACCCCCAGCTGAAAACCAACGCAGGTTGATCGCAAAGACCAGCACCAACATCATTGCGAACCAGAAATTCGGAATGGCGACGCCCAGCTGCGTGGCCCCCATCACAGTGATATCGCCCGCCTGTCCCCGACGTGCGGCGGCATAGATCCCGGCGGGAATGGCGATAATCGTGGATAGCGTCAGAGCATAAAGCGCCAAGGGCAGCGACACCCAGAGCCGATCCGCGATCATCTGCGCGACGGGGGTGCGGTATTGGTAGGACACCCCGAAATCCCCCACCAACATGCCACTGACCCAATCGGCATAACGCTGCCATTTGGGCACGTCCAAGCCCAATTCCGAGCGCAGCGCCAGCAACGTATCTTCGCGCGCGTTCACACCCAACATGAACGACGCCGGATCCCCGGGCGCAATTTCGATAACAGCAAAGATCACAAGGCTGGCAACCGCAAGGCTGATGGTCAAGGACAGCAATCGTTTGAGCGTGTAGCGCAGCATAGGGGCAGGGTAGGCAAGCAAGGTCCAAGCGTCCAGAGCCGTTGTGCTTTTTGCGATTTGCGCTATCTGGCGGTGATGTTGAAACATCCGATTTTTCTGGGTCATGAGATTTATCGCGGGTCTTCCTATGGGGTGTCGCATCCGCTGCGCATTCCACGGGTGAGTACGGTGATGGATCTGAGTCGTGCCTTGGGGTGGTTGCCGCGCGCTCAGTTCCGCGCCTCGCCCCGGGCCAAGGCGGCGGCGCTGACGCATTGGCATTCGCCCGAGTATCTAAAGGCGCTGCAACAGGCCGAGCAGGACGGGCATGTCAGTGACCAAGTGCGCGACCGCCATGGAATTGGAACAGCCTCAAATCCAGTCTTCCCCGAGATTTGGCGGCGGCCTGCGACCTCGGCCGGGGGGTCTTTGTTGGCGGGAGAGTTGCTCAAAAACGGTGGCATTGTCTATCACCCTGCCGGCGGGACACATCATGCCTTTGCGGATCGCGCGGGTGGGTTTTGCTATTTGAATGACCCGGTTTTGGCGCTGTTGTCCTTGCGGCGCAATGGGGTGCAGCGCTTGGTTTACTTGGATATCGATGCCCATCACCCAGATGGCGTCGAAAGTGCCTTTGCGAACGATCCCGACTGTCTGATGGTCTCGGTGCATGAAGAAAACCGGTGGCCCAAGACTGGGGCGTTAGGTGCCGTGGGCGGTGGGGCGCTGTATAATTTGCCGGTGCCTGCGGGCTTGAATGATACCGAAATGGAATTGATTTGGGCGCAGATAATTTTGCCTAAGATTGTTGCCTTTGCCCCTGATGGAATTGTGCTGCAATGCGGGGCGGATGCGGTGGAGGAAGATCCACTGTCGCGCCTGACGCTGTCAAACAACGCCCATTGGAAGATTGTTGAGGGGTTGAAGGGGCTTTCCCTGCGCTTGTTAGTGCTGGGGGGCGGTGGCTATAATCCTTGGAGCGTGGGGCGCTTGTGGACCGGTGTTTGGGCGACACTAAACGGGTTTGAGATCCCAAACGTTCTGCCCCCGCAAGCTGAAGCTATCCTGCGTGGTCTTGAATTTCCGGGCAACTCGCGCGGGCGCAATCCGCCCGAGCACTGGTTTACCACATTGCGCGATAATCCAAAACCGGGTGCTATTCGCGACACTGTTCGTGACCGTGTGGCGTTTTTGGCGAAACGGTGAGCGTGGCGCCGTTGGTTGTTGCGGGATAGTTGAGTTTATTTTGCTAAGTGAAGGGGAGAGCTTGCGCAAAAGCCCGGTGTTTTGGGCTTTTGGCAGTCTTTGGTGCAGGGATTACTTCCAGCTGACGACCGTCAGATCTGTTGCGGCCGTGGGGGCGTTGGACCACAGGCCTTGCACGTCGGCTTTGGCGACGGTGAGCGCGGCCAATTGGAACAGGTATCCGTTGACTGCGTCCTTAGCGATCATTCTTTGGGCATCCCCCATGAGGGACGTGCGCATGGCGGGCTCCGTGGTTTCGTTGAGTTTGGTGATCAGATCCTGGAAGGCGGGATTATCGTATTGGAAGTAGTAGTCGGGGTTTGCGTAAATGCCGATATCCATGGGTTCGGTGTGGCTGACGATGGACAGGCCAAAGGTTTTGCCACGGAAGACGGATTCGAGCCATTGGGCCCATTCGACGTTGATGATTTCCGCTTTGATGCCGACTTGGGCCAATTGTGCGGCGATGATTTCTCCGCCCCGGCGTGCGTAGGAGGGGGGTGGCAAGTGGAGGGTTGTTTCGAACCCGTCGGGCAGGCCTGCTTCGGCGAGGAGTGCTTTGGCTTTGTCGGGATCGAAGGCAGATTGCCCTGTTAGATCCACATAGGCTGGGTTGTGCGGGGCGAAATGGGTTCCGATGGGTGTGCCATAGCCGAACATTGCGCCGTCGATGATGGCTTGGCGGTCGATGGCGTGGGCAAGCGCTTGGCGGACTTTGACATTGTCAAAGGGCGGTTGTTTGTTGTTCGTGGACAGGATTGTTTCGCCTTCGGTCGAGCCGACAAGGACTTGGAAGCGGGGGTCTGCTTCGAATTGGGGCAGGTTTTCAGGGGCTGGGAAGCCTGTGAAGACGTCGACATCTTCGGCCATGACCGACGCGAAGGCTGCGGTGGGGTCGGAGATGAACTTGAACGTTGCGGATGCCAAGGCCGGCGCGTCACCCCAATAGGTGTCGTTGCGTTTTAAGGTGATTTTGTCGCCTTGGACCCATTCACTGAATGTGAAGGCGCCGGTTCCAATGGGGGTTTGTTTGATTGCCTCAATGCTTTCGGGGGCGACGATAACCGCATCGCCCCAAGCCAAGTTGAACAGGAAGTTGCCATTGGGTCCATCCAGCGTGATTTGAACTGTTTGCGGATCCATGACTGCGACGTCCGTGATGCCAGCGAACAGACCTTTCTGGGCGTTTGTGCTGTCTTCGGCGCGGGCGCGGTCCAGTGAGAATTTCACATCATCGGCGTCCATCGTGGTGCCATCGTGGAAGGTGACGCCGCTGCGCAAGGTGAAGGTATAAACCGTGCCATCGTCGCTGATCGTCCAATCACTGGCCAGACCGGGCACAACGGATCCATCGCCCATGAAGCGGGTGAGGCCTTCGAACACGTTGGTGTAAAGCACGGAATCAATGGCTTGTGCGGCTGCTGAGGTGGGGTCCAGATGAGGTGGTTCCAGCTGCATGGCGATGGTGATGTCGTCTTTGGCATGGGCGACAAAAGCGCTGGCGGTGAAGGCGGCGGCCAGGGCGATGCGGGATATGAGCGTGGTCATTTGGGGCCTCTTGGATTTGGGAGCGGCGTTCTGCCGGGCTTGGGTTCAGTATTGAGGCGATCCGTGTCAGGATCAAGGTTTAGCGCGGCAAAAGCAGCTTTTCCAAGGCTTTGCCCATGATTTTGGCGCTGTCGAGCATATCGGTGATGCCGACCCATTCATCGGGTTTATGCGCCAATTCCAGCACTCCCGGCCCGTAGGCGATGCAATTTTTCAGCTTGCCGATACGGTCGATGTGCTTTTGATCATAGGACCCTGGCGAGGCGACATAGGTTGGCTCGACGCCCAAGGTTTCTGTAATCGCGGCGGCCACGGTACGAACAATAGGCGCGTCTTGGTTGGTCATGGAGGGGATGACAACGTTCATTTCCCGAAGCTCATATTCAAAATTGGGCCGGGTTGCTTTGAGGTTTTCAAGCAAGGCGATGACTTCGCCTTTGACGTCATCTAGCGGTTCTTCGATTAGATAACGCCGGTCGATCACGATGCGGCAACTGTCGGGCACGCAATGGGCAGGCAGGCCGGTATAGTCTGTGGGTTGTTCGGGTTGGCCACCATGGATGGAATTGATGTTCATCGTTGAGGACCGCGCGCCGTCCGGGACCACTGGCATATCGGTGAAGCGCGCGGCCATGGCGGGGTACAAATCGCTTTCGAACTTATCGAGCACCGCCCCCATATGGCGCACCGCGCAATCACCCAAGAAGGGCATCGAGCCATGGGCAATCTCGCCCTTCGTTTCGATTTCAGCCCACCAGCCGCCGCGGTGGCCCAGACAAATCCGGTCTTTATTCAGCGGTTCGGGGATGATCACATGTTGCACGCGTTTGGGGTCGAAATAGCCCTTATCGGCCAGATAAGCGACGCCGCCATAGCCACCTGATTCCTCATCGGCGGTGCCGGAAATCTCGATGGCTCCGTGAAAATTGGGATGTTCGGCGATGAATTGCTCGGCCGCGATGATCGATGCGGCCAGCCCGCCTTTCATGTCGCATGCGCCGCGCCCATAGATTTTGTCGCCCTCGATTTCGGCCCCGAACGGATCTTTGGTCCAACCCGCACCGACCTCAACAATGTCGTGGTGTGAGTTAAAATGAACACACTCGCCTGGCTGTGCGCCGTCTTTGCGCGCAACTAAGTTCCAACGCGGATATCTGTCGCTGTCCCCCGGCGCCCCAAGCGCGCGCACCCATTCTGTGGCAAAGCCCGACGCGGTCAGGCGTTTGTCCAAAGCGTTGCAAATCGCCTTATAATTCTCACCAGGCGGGTTCAGTGTTGGAATACGGATCAGCTCTTGGGTCAAAGCAATCAAGTCGTCGCGGGCGGTATCGATACGAAGGTCTAGTGTCATATCAATACCATCCTTCTGCGCGATCAATTTGGCAAGAGACTTGACCCGGCAGTGATTATTGCTCTTAAGACACTTAATATGTCTCAGCACGTGTCTCTTCAGATTAAAGGCATGCACTGTGCGTCCTGTGTGGGACGGGCTGAGGGTATCTTATTGGCAAATTCTGAGGTGCTGACGGCGGCGGTCAATCTGGCGCAAGGCACGGCATTTGTTGAAGGACGTGAACTGAACGGGCCGGATTTGGCGCGTGCTTTGACAGAAGGGGGCTATCCGTCCCAGGTGCGTTTTGATCCCAAGATGCGCAGTGATCATGCTGGGGAATCCGTTCGGATCTGGCGCAATTTCTGGATTGCTTTCGCGTTGACCCTGCCGGTGTTTTTGGTGGAAATGGGTGCGCATCTATACCCGCCCTTGCACCATGTGGTGATGAACAGCATTGGAACGCAGGCCAGTTGGATCGCACAATGTGTGTTGATTGGGCTGGTGCTGGCCTGGCCTGGGCGCGATTTCTTTGTCATCGGCGTCAAGGCATTGATGCGGGCCGCGCCGGAAATGAACACGCTTGTGGCGCTGGGCGCAGGGGCGGCTTGGGTTTATTCGACGTGCGTGACGTTTTTCCCGGGGTTAATCCCTGAAGCTTCGCGTGCCGTCTACTTTGAGGCAGCGGGGGTGATTGTCACGTTGATCCTGTTGGGGCGCGCGCTTGAAGCGCGTGCCAAAGGGCGGGCCGGTGCGGCGATCGAGGCGTTGATTGGTCTGCAACCCAATGAGGTCATGCGGGCGGATGGCACGATTGCTTTGATCGAGGATATCGCAGTGGGTGATTTGCTGCGCGCCCGTCCCGGTGAGCGCATTGCAGTGGATGGTGTCGTCACACAAGGTCACAGCCGCGTGGACGAAGCCATGCTAACGGGCGAGCCGATCCCGTTGGTCAAGTTTCCAGGCAATAGGGTTAGTGCGGGGACGTTGAACGCTCAATCGGTGCTGACCTATCGCGCGACAGCCATTGGCGCGGATACAAGCCTGGCCCAAATCGTACAGATGGTGGATCGTGCGCAAGGGGCAAAGCTGCCGATCCAGGCACAGGTGGATCGCATCACGCGGGTGTTTGTGCCGATTGTGATGGCTTTGTCTGTGCTTAGTTTCCTCGGGTGGTTGGTATTTGGTGGCACATTTGCGCAGGCGTTTGTTGCGGCGGTGTCGGTGCTGATTATCGCATGCCCTTGTGCCATGGGGTTGGCAACACCGATCTCGGTCGTGGTTGCGACCGGGCGCGCAGCGCAGTTGGGCGTCTTGTTTCGGGGCGGTGACGGGCTAGAACGGTTGGCGGGGATCGCCTGGATTGCGTTTGATAAGACCGGAACTTTGACTTTGGGCAAACCGTCTGTGATCCATCATGAATGGATTGGAAAGCAGGCTCTGATCGGTGACTTTTTGGCACTTGAGGCGCAAAGCCAGCATCCATTGGCCCAAGCTATCGTGGCCTCGGGCAAGCCGTCTGTCGCGGAAGTCACAGATATCGAGGCCGTTCCGGGACGTGGCGTGCATGGATGGGTGAATAACAGGTTTCTGTGTGTAGGTTCGGCGCAGTTCATGCAGGATCACGGGGCAGATATGTCTGTGTTGGCCGAGGCCGAGTCGCTGATCCTAGATCAAACAGCCACCCCGGTTTTTGCTGCGACAAATGGGCGGGTGGTTGGTGTTTGGGGGATTGCCGACCCAATCCGCAAGGATGCCAAAACAACAGTGCAAGATCTTCAGAAAGCGGGCTTGGGTGTGTCGCTGATTTCCGGCGATCGTGGGCCGATTGCCAAAGCGATTGGTGCGTCCTTGGGGGTTGATCGAATTGCCGCCGAAGTGCTTCCAGGCGATAAATTGGATTGTGTGCGTGATATGCAAGCCAAGTGGCGCGTTGCGTTTGTCGGGGACGGGATCAATGATGCCCCGGCTTTGGCGCAAGCGGATGTGGGGATCGCGATTGCGCATGGCACGGACGTGGCGATGGAAGCCGCAGATGTGGTGCTTATGACCGATAAATTGCAGGGCGTGACCCGTGCGCATGTAATCGCCAAGCAAACGCTGCGCAATATCCGCCAGAACCTGTTTTGGGCCTTTGCCTATAACGTCGCGTTGATCCCTGTGGCCATGGGTGTTTTTTATCCGCTGTTTGGGTGGCAATTGTCGCCGATGCTGGGGGCGGGGGCGATGGCACTAAGCTCGGTCTTTGTGGTATTTAACGCATTGCGGCTGCGCCGAGCGGGCGGGGGCTTGCCAAGTACGGCTTCGGCTGGCTAGGAAGCAGCACCGCAAACTCAGGAAATATCAAAATGACCCGGTGCTGTGTGTGTCAACATCTGTGGAAGCTTACGAAGTGGACCTGCATATGACCTGGGATCTGGTGGCAGATATCGGCGGCACAAATATGCGCGTGTCCCAGGTGGTGGACGGCCAAATGGTGCTGCGCCAAGATTTTCCCATGACAAAGGATCGCAACGTTTCCAAAACCCTTCGGGTCGTTGCAGATGATTTGGGGGCAACGCCTCGGTCTATTGTGGCCGCTGGGGCCGGGCCCGTTCATGATGGGCAAATCCGGCTGACGAATGGCGGTTGGCTTGTCTGTGAGCGCGACATAGCGCAAGCTACGGGTGCTGCCCAAGTACGTGTGATCAACGACTTTGAAGCCGCGGCTTGGTCGCTGGCAACTCTGTCGGATGAGGACGTCAAACCCATTGGGGATACCGGCCCGTTAAGCCCCGGACACCGTGCCGCCGTGGGTCCTGGGACTGGTTTGGGCGTGGGATGTCTGATCTGGGATGGTGTGTCTTATAGTGTCATCCCGGGTGAAGGCGGCCATGTGTCCATCGGGCCCCGCACGCCTGACGAAGTTGAGGTTTTCACCCGGATGGGCGCGCTGTGGCCGCAAACTCAAATCGGGGGCACGTTTTCCTTTGAAGCCGAAGCGATGCTAAGTGGAACCGGCCTGCCTTATTTATACCAAGCCTGTGGCGGCGCATCTGGGTTAAAAGGGCGCGAAGTTTTTGAACGTGCACGCCAAGGCGAAGCTGAGGCAATCCGGTGCCGGACGATTTTTGCGGCGCATTTGGCCTCTGTTGCTGGCGATTTGGCGGTGACGTTAAAAGCGCATGGTGGAATTTTCATTGTCGGCGGAGTCGCGCAGGCGAACCAAGATGTGTTCGACGACGTGTTCTGGCATCACTTCAAAACAGGTGGTCGGGACAAGTTTACAGAACTGCGTCAATCCTGCGGTATCTATCTGGTAACAATAGAAGATTTCGGCCTGCGCGGCTGTGTGAATGCACTGGCGCAGATGGGCTAAGCAGGGCCGTACGCACCGTTTAATCGATTTTTAGGAACCTCAGGGATGGTGTGCGCTCATTTGCAACACGTCCCGGGGGCCAGAATGTCAGATAGCTCATATCACTTGTCGATGCCGTATATTCAGGGCGGGCAGGCGCAAAAACATGTCACGCATAACGAAGCCATACGAACGCTGGATACAATCGTCCAATTGTCGGTTCTGGGCCAGTTTTCAGCGCCCACGGGGTCCGAGGCGAACGGAGACCGGGTCATCGTTGCTGCGGGTGCGACGGGGGATTTTACCGCGCAAGATGGCCATATCGCTGTGCTTGACGACGGGTTCTGGGGCTTTACTGCGCCGAAATTGGGCTGGACTGCGTTTGATCAATCCAGTGGCATTCAGATCGTATTTGATGGTGTGGGCTGGAGCCCGGTTGGCAGCAGTGGGTCCGTAAATGCCACGGACCGGATCGGAATCAACGCCAGTGCGGACAGCACCAATCGACTGGCGTCGGCGGCGGATGCGACGTTGTTGACCCATGATATCGGCGGTGGGCATCAGTTAAAGGTGAACAAGGCCTCGGCCAGTGATACGGCCAGCTTGCTGTTCCAGACCGGTTGGGCGGGGCGTGCCGAAATGGGTACGGCGGGGTCGGATAATTTCTCGATCAAGGTCAGCGCGGATGGAAACACGTTTCTGACGGGCGTTGAAATTGATGCGGCCACGGGATCTGTCAGCTTCCCGAACACCGACCTGGCGGACCCGGCTTTTGGCGGTTCGACGCTGATCACCAGTGACTTTGCCGTCTCACGCGGGTCGGGCATGGTGACCAACGGTACGGGATATTTGGGTAATTCCTATAACTTCCCGCCCGAGTTCAGCTTTGACGCGTCAGAAACGCCCAACTTGTCTGGGGCCTTTGCCTTTTCGGGGCATTATGTGGGCGACACCGAGATGACGGAATTCGTGCCTATAGACCCTAATAGGGTTTATCGCCTAGGGTGCTATCTGCGCCAAGCCTCGATGCCTGGCGATTGGAGCGGCTTTGCCGACGAAGAACGCCACAGCCACTATATCGGCTTTCGCTGCTATGATGTGGATGGGCATGTCATCAGCGCAGGCAATCACATGCGCTTTCGCCATTCGGGGGTCGACAGTCTGACGACCCTAACCCAAGCTTTGGCACCTGGGGATACAGTGGTGCATGTGGCGGATGCGAGTGGGTGGAACCAAAGCTCAAGCAACAGTCACAACCGAGGTTTGGTTATTTTTGAATACAAGAATTCGATGGACCGGGGCTACGAGTTTTACAGCCGCATTACAGATATCAACTTGTTCGATCTGGGGTCTGTCGACAAGACCACCCATCAAATCACGCTGAACAAGGGGCTGCCCAGCGCGATGGCGAACCCGGATCATCCAGAAGGCATTTGGCCCGTGGGCACCAGAATCGCGAATCGGGCGACGGGTTGGAATTATAAGTTCGGCTTTATCCGCGACCAAACCCCCGAGGCGACGGACACGTGGTACCACTATGAAAATGTTATGGGTGGTGTAGATCTGTCAGGCAAAAATATCCCGTATAACTTCCCCCCTGGTACGGCGACGGTACGGCCTGTGTTCTTGATGAACTATTCGAACAGAAACGGCGGATTCAGCAACCATCCGGATACGGGTGCAGATCACAAAGTGTGGGTGTCGGGCTTGTCGATTGATGTGGATTGCGGGGCACAGATTGTACGCGCTGAAAATGGGTCCTGCGCGTTGAAAGTCATTGAAGGTGATCCCGACACGGGTGGCGTGGCGATGGTGGATGGTGGGTTGAAGGTGTCTCAGATTTAGGACGCCCGTTCCCCCTAACACGATGTCTGCAATGACGTCGCTTTGGCAAAGGCCCTTTCGATTTTGCTCGAAAGGGCCTTTTTTGACGTTCATGAAACTGTGTTTGGGCAGATATTGTGCCGATTGATCAACATTTTGACTGTGCGCCGGGTCTATAATTTGGCGATTCGGATCAAGAATTTCCGCATCTGCGCTTTTTCTGTGTCGGTAAAACTGGCCATCATTTCGGCGTCAAAACGCTGTGCCTCTTGCTGTAAGCTTGCAAAGACCGTGCGCCCTGATTTGGTTAACGCCAAGGTCTCGTGCCGACGATCATCAACCATCTCTGTGCGGCTCAAAAAGCGTTTATCTTCTAAGGCATGTACGGCGCGGCTGACTTTGGTTTTGTGGATCCGTGCCCGGGTGCAGATGTCTTTGGCCGTCATGGCCCCATACCGCCCCAAGTGAAACAACACCCGCCATTCTGTGCGCAACATGCCATATTTCGTTTTGTAGGCTTGCTCAAAGTCGCGACTGGTCGCGTCTGCCGCTTGGTTCAGCAGGTAGGGCATGAAGTCCAGAAGGTCGAAGTCAGATATCTTAGTCATGGCTGCAAAGTTAGGGGTTGTTAGTTACAAAAGCAACTAATACAAACCGGCGAGGTTCACAAAGGACGATCTGATGAATAAGGACATCGCCCCCGCCGATCTGCGCAGTGCTGCGACCTCTGTTGGGACGCATCCAGGGTACATGCCAGGCTTTGGCAATGATTTCGAAACTGAGGCCCTGCCCGGTGCCTTGCCCCAAGGCATGAATAGCCCGCAAAAGGTGAATTATGGTCTTTATGGCGAGCAGCTGTCCGGCACGGCGTTTACCGCGCCAAAGCATCACAATGAGCGCACCTGGTGTTACCGCATTCGCCCGTCGGTCAAGCACACCCACCGCTTTGAAAAGGTTGATCTGCCCTATTGGAAATCCGCTCCCCATGTAATTCCGGATGTGGTGTCCTTAGGGCAATATCGCTGGGATCCGCTTCCGCATCGTGACGAAAACTTGACCTGGCTTACCGGCATGCGCACGGTCACCACGGCAGGGGATGTGAACACCCAAGTTGGTATGGCCAGCCATGTCTATCTGGTCACAACAAGCATGGTGGATGTCTATTTCTACTCGGCGGATTCCGAACTGTTGGTGGTGCCGCAAGAGGGCCGTTTGCGCTTTTGCACCGAGCTGGGCGTGATAGAAGTAGAGCCTCAGGAAATTGCCGTGATCCCCCGGGGGCTGGTCTACCGTGTTGAGGTTTTGGAAGGTCCTTGCCGGGGCTTTGTCTGTGAAAATTATGGGCAGAAGTTTGAACTGCCCGGCCGGGGTCCGATCGGGGCCAATTGCATGGCCAACCCACGGGATTTCAAGACACCTGTGGCCGCGTTTGAGGACCGCGAAGTCCCGTCGACAGTGACCATCAAATGGGCTGGGCAATTTCACGAAACCAAGATTGGGCATAGCCCGCTGGACGTGGTCGCGTGGCATGGCAATTACGCGCCCTGCAAATACGATCTGCGTACCTATTGTCCCGTGGGCGCGATCCTGTTTGATCACCCTGATCCGTCGATCTTCACAGTGCTGACGGCGCCTTCTGGTGTTGAGGGGACGGCCAATATCGACTTTGTGCTGTTTCGCGACCGCTGGATGGTGGCCGAGGACACGTTCCGCCCGCCTTGGTACCACAAGAACGTCATGTCCGAGCTGATGGGCAATATTTACGGCATCTACGACGCCAAACCCAAAGGCTTTATCCCCGGTGGCATGTCACTGCACAATATGATGCTGCCCCACGGGCCTGACAAATTGGCATTTGAAGGTGCTTCAAACGCGGATCTGGGGCCGGAATATTTGGCCAATACCATGTCCTTTATGTTTGAAACCCGCTTTCCACAACACTTGACACGCTTTGCCGCGACTGAGGCACCGCTTCAGGATGATTACATCGACTGCTGGGCTGATATCGAAAAGAAATTCGATGGCACCCCGGGCAAGAAATAGGAACAATTTATGACTTTACTGACCAGCTGGGTCGCGTCTGCCAACAGTGCGGACACGCCCTTTCCGTTGAACAACCTGCCCTATGGTGTGTTTTCCGTTGGCGACACAGAGCCGCGCTGTGGTGTCGCGATTGGCGATATGATCCTGGACATGGCCGCGGCCGAGCTGGCGGGGATGATCCGGCTGGGCGAGGATCCGGTGTTCGATCTGCCCTATTGGAATGACGTGATGGAGCTGGGACCAGAGGCCTGGGCCGATCTGCGTGCGCAATTGATGGCGCTGTTGGGTGGAGGTGGGAATACCGATGCCCCGTTGGTGGCCCAAGCCGATGCGCAGATGCATATGCCCTTTGTGGTTTCGGAATACACCGATTTCTACGCAGGCAAGCACCACGCGACCAATGTCGGCACCATGTTCCGGGGGGCGGAAAACGCGCTGCCGCCGAACTGGTTGCACATCCCGATTGGGTATAACGGGCGTGCGTCGTCTGTGATCGTGTCGGGGACAGATATTGTGCGTCCAAACGGTCAAACCAAAGCGCCGGACGCGGATATGCCGTCCTTCGGGCCCTGTAAGCGGCTTGATATTGAGCTAGAGATGGGCGCGATTGTGGGCGGTGCGACTGAGCTGGGGCAACCGATCAGCGTGGCCGAGGCCGATGCGATGATCTTTGGCTATGTGTTGCTGAACGATTGGTCCGCGCGCGATATTCAGGCCTGGGAATACCAACCCTTAGGACCGTTTCAGGCCAAAGCCTTTGCGACCTCGATCAGCCCTTGGATTGTAACAGCAGCGGCGTTGGAGCCGTTTCGCACATCGACGCCGGATCGCGAAAAGGATTTGTTGCCCTATCTGCAAGAGCCCAGCCCGATGCTGTTCGACATTGATCTGTCGATCACGATGGCCCCGGCAGGACAGGCGGCAACCACGATTGCGCGCACCAACTATAACCAGATGTATTACTCGGCCGCGCAGCAATTGGCGCATCATGCATCCAGCGGGTGCGCGATGGCAGCGGGGGATTTGCTGGGCTCGGGGACGATTTCGGGGCCCGAAAAGTCCGAACGCGGCAGCCTATTGGAACTGACCTGGGGCGGAAAAGAGCCGTTGACCCTGGACACCGGCGAGACCCGCACATTCATTGAAGATGGCGACACGTTGACCCTGCAAGGGGCGGCGATGGGTGATGGCTATCAGATCGGCTTTGGTACCTGCACTGGCAACATCCTGCCCGCCCCAAAATTCCCCGCATAAAGGACCACCCACATGGCAAAAGCATTCGCATCCCAAGGGGATATGACGGAAAAGACAATCACCTTTGATGAGGTCGGCAAGGATCTATGGGCTTTCACCGCCGAAGGTGATCCCAATTCCGGCGTGATTATCGGCGACGAGTCCGTGATGATCGTCGAGGCGCAAGCGACCCCCCGTCTGGCGCAAAAGGTTATCGAGAAGGTGCGCAGTGTCACCGACAAGCCGATCAG
>JBGCEM010000114.1:0-3632 GCA_045106335.1 Paracoccaceae bacterium
GATGATTATCAGGTCGAATTCCTGTCGCGCTACATTCTGATCACCACCGGTGAGCACGACCGCATTTACGTCTACGGGGATGCGCAGAACGAGCAGGATCTGGCAATTTCAACAGTCAGCTATTACGACGTGGGCCTTTGAGACGCGGTTTGGAACGGGGCGGATCTTTGATCGGCTCAGATTTTTGGAGACAGCGATATGGATAGAACATCTTTCTGGGCGGCATCGATGCTTTTGGCTGTGTCCTCAGGTGCGCAGGCTGCCCCCATCGATTTGGCCGCCAAAGGTTTGATTTTGGGCACGCCGATTTTGGAAGCAAACGGTGGAATTGGTTTCTTTGAACCGTTTCTGGATGAATTCGGGGCTGATTTCACATCGGGTCTGGAATTGACCGGAACGCCGGGATCAGAGGTGACATTTGCTTTTTCGGATAAGGGCCCGAATGAATTTGCGATTTCATTTACAGGAATTGATCTGGACAGCTACGATATCACGGAAATCGGATTTACCGATATGTCGCTGGAATTCCTGATCGAACGCGATCCTTTGAATCTGTCCACCGGCGGGGCAGGCGACGATGCGTTTGTTCGTGTTTTAAGTCAGAGCTTTGATTTCTCAATGGTGAGTGATCCGCTGGATTTCTTCCGCACCGGGGGAGCTGTCGATTACGATATCGATGTGACGATCCAGGGATTGAACCAGCCTGCGGCCATTCCACTGCCCGCGGGGATTGTGCTTTTGGGGTCGGCTTTGATTGGATTTGGGGTGCTGCGCCGCCGAACGTAAACTTGCCCGGTGCCGCTACTTGGCGCCGAACCCTGACAGCATGACTTTGATCGTCCGCCAGGCAATATACACATCCAACCGGCCACAGGACGATTCCACATAAAGCTGGTCATAATGCGCTTTGACCGAGGTCGCATCCAAGCCTTCGGCATAGCCACTTTCGATCTGGGCCAAGCCGGTGATCCCAGGTTTTACCATATAACGATACTCATAGTGGGGAATTTTGGTGAGGAAGGTTTGCGCGTGGCTGACTGCATCGGGACGCGGACCAATCACGCTCATTTCGCGGCGCAGCACATTGATGAAGTTCGGCAACTCGTCGATGCGCAACTTGCGCATGATTCGCCCCAGCTTGGTGATTCGATGCTCTTCAACACCGTCGGTGGCCGAGCGTGTGTTGGTCGTGGTGCATGTCATCGTGCGGAATTTGTACATCCGAAATGTTTTCTGATCGCGGCCCAAACGCTCTTGTGTGAAAAAAACCGGACCAGGATTCAGAAACGGGTTCAGGATCAGTAGTGCGAGTGAAAAAATTGCAATCACAGGCAACATCAGGATCGACAGACCGTAATCGAATACTCTTTTATAGGTTCGAAAGATTTTCGACCAATGCAAGGGGCGCAGATCACTTGTGGAATAGGAAAACCGCGTCTTACCTTGAAAAAACTCTGGAATGGTCAGGTTCAATTGCATGGTGGAGAAACTCAGTCTGAATTTGAAAAAAATCCTAATAGTATCTTAATGACGTTGGGACAGCAAATACAGAGCAATTTAATGCAATCGCACAGAATCAGTGTGAATTTTCCGTCAATTACACAAGGGTTTGAAAAAAATGCGCAAATGATGCGCAATGACTGGACGTGTTTTGGCATCAGTTTGTTGCTGGTTCGGATCCAAAGCGGGTGGAAGATTTGGCCACTGTTGACAGATCCTTTCAACAAGGTGTTGAAATTAAAGCGTTATGCAATGATTGATGCGCATTCGTGAACAATCCAGTCGATCCCGTTTGAATAAACGTTTTTATTGTTTTGAATGATTTTTTTGTGTTAACTTAACGTGATAGATCATCAGTATCGGAACTTAATCCATGTACAAAAATTTTCTCGCCTCTATGGCTCTTACGGCCGTCTGCTTCGCAGGCGCTTCTCAGGCTGCCACTCTGACAGCTGACCTGATCGCAACCGCAGACAACACCGGCAACTTTGTTGGTCAGACTGTGGGCAGCGTGACAGTCACCTATTCAGACACAGCCGATGTCTCATTGGGCGCTCTCTTCGCGACCAGCCCTGTGCCTGGCATCATCGACGACTTCGATTTCGCGGCGACTGCGTTTGGTCAGAGCTTTTCTGACGTGAACGACGACAATGCGATCTTGTTCTTTGACATGCAGGGTGGCGTCACAGGTCTGTCTTTGGCCATCAGCGAAATCGATCCGCTGTCGCCTCAGGCGATCACAAACCCAGCTGTTCTGGGCTTTTCAACATTGGGTGATTTCTTCGCCATCGGAACAACAGGTTTCGGCATCAATGTTGCTGTCAACGATTTGCCAACAACAACCAACCCGATCCCGCTGCCTGCCAGCGCGGTTCTGTTGCTGACGGGTTTGGTCGGCACAGGTGTGATGGCGCGTCGCCGCCGTCGGACAGCCTAAGCGTTCACCCCAAATGGACGTGACCAGGCTCGGTTCTAAAATAGCGCCAGTGGCAACACTGGCGCTGTTTCTTTTGGGCGTTTTGGCGGCCCGAAATGTTGTGGACAACGCACCGGCATTTCAGGACGATCTTAACATAACATCAATTACCGGCGCGTCGCGTATCCGTCATACGCCGTCGATGTATGACCGTGGCAGCTATCTGTTTCAGATCGGATATGGCTATCTGAACGCGGATGTTTTGTCGTTCGGCGGAATCGAAGGCCCGACCGAGCTGGCAACGATGCAGGTTGCTTTTGATCGGCTCGAAAAAGCGCGGGTCTATCTGGAAGAAAGCATTCGCCTCAACCCGTCAGATGCCCATGCCTGGCAAGCTTATGCCCAGGCTTTGGGGGGAACCGGGTATCTTGAAGAATCGCGCCAAGCACTTGAAAAGTCATGGAACTTGGCGCCAAGCCACAAGCAATTGGCCCTGTCCCGTATCCACATGATTGAAGCCATTCGTGCGCTCGTGGAGGATCCACAAGCGCACAGTGATATCTATCTGTCTGATATCGCAGTCCTGGAACGCAACGCTCCAAGGTTCCTGAAAAGTGTCGATCAGAGCCTTTAAGCGGCGCTGATCTCTGTACGCAGGAAGTTTTCAAGCGCGATCAACACATTGTCGGGAAAGCCCGGAACCTGAGTTCTCAGAACCGTCAACTGAATGATGCGAAAGAATGCAGTTTGCAGGTCCGCCTGCGCTTGAATTTTCTGCGCTGGAGTGGCGGTCGGGCTGGCCAAAACAGCCTGCGCTGCGGCTTGCTCAGCTTGCAACTGCGAGATCCGAATATCAATCAGGTCAAGCACTTCCTGTACGGTGGTCGCCGCATAGGCGGGCGTTGCAGGCATGACAATTGCAACACTGCTCAGACCGAGGAACAGGCAAAGGATAAGGCGTTTTAACAGGTTCATAAACTCAACTCCGATTATTGGATTTGTTTACCATTTTCTCCGAATTTGGTCAAATAGAAGTCCCGGTCATTTCATAATTGCATCAGGGAAAATGCTTCAGACTGGGGCTAGGGGAATTTGTCTATTTTTTAGCCGTTATGTTAAGTATAACGCCCGTGTTTTGTGTTGGTGTGTGACGAGTTAGGTGGAGTCGGGGCATTATGGCGAGCAAGAACAGATCTGCTGAGCCCTGGGCGGGGGC
>JBGCEM010000115.1:0-4782 GCA_045106335.1 Paracoccaceae bacterium
GCCATGATGGATGCCGCACCAGAGGCAGTCATCGAATTGGCAGCGTCCAACTCTGGCTACCAATCCTTCAACCCATACCGTGACCTGGACCCTAACCTGTCGGTCGAACTGTTTGGTCCGTCTTCTGGTGTTGGCTCGGGCTTTTCTTTTGAAAGCAAGGATGGTGCTGGGTTGCAAACCGTTGCAAGTGTCGAACCTGGCTTAGTGGCCTTTGATCTTAATCTTGGCCCGCTCGGTCAACCGACGCAAGAAATCTCGGCTGTGGTTGTTGAAGGCGCTACAAAAGTCACCTGGTCCATGGATATGGATCTTGGAATGAACCCGGTCTTTCGTGTGATGGGCTTGTTTATGGACGGCATGATTGGTTCGAACTTTGAACTAGGCCTTGCCAAAATCGCCGACGTTACGGCTTAATCCGAGCGAATTGCGTTTGCGAAAGCAATGATGAAACGAAAAAACGCTTTCGACCTAAGGGAGAGGCACTGTTTCTTATTGCCGGTCAACCGCAAAATGCTCTTAACTACGAAAAAGGAAACAAAACAATGCGTTATACATTTCTTCTTTATTCCGATGCATCCATGGCTGCCCATATGACGGAAGAAGATTGGGCTGAGTCCAAAAAAGTCTTTGGCGAATATATAGGTGCCCTTCAGGAAGCGGGCGTGTTCATCGACACCGATTGGCTGCACCCGGCTGACACCGCGACAACAATCACACTGGCGGGCGGAGAAAAGCGGGTTCAGGATGGCCCGTTTGCAGAGACCAAGGAAACGCTGGGCGGCTTTTTTGCCATCAATGTCGAGAACTTGGATGAAGCGCTAAAGTGGGCCGAGAAATGTCCCGCTGTCCATTATGGCAAGGTTGAAATCCGCGCATCCGCCATGGATAGCGTGTGATCGGAAGCGATGCACAGGCGCGGGCCGAAAATGTCGCCCGCGCCGCCTATGGCAAACTCATTGCGATGCTGGCCAGTCGAACCGGTGACATCATCGCGGCCGAAGACGCACTTGCCGATGCTTTTGTTGCAGCCCTGAAAACGTGGCCCAAGCGCGGCATTCCCGAAAAACCCGAGGCCTGGCTTTTGACCGTGGCCAAGAACAGGCGCATCGATCAGGCGCGCCGTAATGCCCGTCTGGTCATAACCGATAAGGCAAATGATATGGCAGACGCACACGCTTTAGAACCAGAAGAGCCAGAATTAGACGATCGGCTAAAATTGCTGTTTGTCTGTGCCCACCCCGCAATCGACGAAGGCATTCGGACGCCTCTAATGCTACAAACGGTCCTTGGGTTAGAGGCTGATCAGATCGCCAAAGCGTTTTTTGTCTCGCCTACCGCCATGGCTCAGCGGCTTGTACGCGCCAAAAAGAAAATCAAAAACGCGGGCATCCCTTTTGTTGTACCCGAGCCCGAGGCTTACCCCGGCCGCATGAATGCGGTCTTGGAAGCCGTTTATGGTGCCTATGCGGTCGATTGGCTGGAAGGCGACGGTGATATCAGCCATGAGGCCTTCTTTTTGGCCAACATTCTGGCAGAACTGGCGCCCGATAATCCAGAGGTTCTGGGATTGACGGCGCTTATTGGCTTCATTGAAGCCCGTCGTGATGCGCGTATTGAAAACGGTGTTTTGGTCCCCGTGCCAGAGCAAGATGTGGCGCTTTGGGACACGCAATTGATTGAACACTCTGTGCGTATTCTGACCCAAGCGTCACTGCGGCGCACGCCCAAAACCATACCCGGCCGATTTCAGCTTGAGGCTGCAATTCAAGCGGTTCATGCGGCACGATCTGTAACGGGCCAAACCGATTGGCGCGGACTGTCGCAGCTTTATCAAGGGTTGATGCAATCCTACCCATCCATTGGCGGGGCCGTCAGTCGGGCTGCGGTCGTGGCTGAGGATGCAGGCCCAGCCGAGGGATTAAAGATGCTCGATCTGATCGATTACGATGGTTTGGAATTCTACCAACCGTATCACGCTGTGCGCGCCCATTGTCTGGCGATCCTCGGGCGTACGGCGGACGCCGCCGAGACCTATGCAAAAGCGATTTCTCTGTGCACAGATCGCCCATCGCAGCAGTGGCTCGAGAGAAAAATTGCAGGTTTGCGGAAAAAAATGTCATGAGAGTCCGGTGAGGGCGAAAGGCGTTCGTTGTGTGGGCAGAAGGAAAAGAAAAACCCGTCTAACCCAACACACCAAAAGGGCCAAACCCAATGACCATCTTTTCAAAATCCTCGCCGCGATCCCCAACAGATTTACAGCGCTTAGCGTCCGCAAGATAGAAGCCCCAGGCTAAATCCGTCCAGCGTCAGGGGAAATCCGACCTCAACCCGATTTGTCCTACAAAGCCCTTACAGCACCCTGCCTTTAACCTGAGGCATCATGTATCGCAAATGTCCCGAGAACGCACAGCGTGGCAGGGCATTTGTGATTCAGGTTTTGGGCAGGGTGCTTTAGGCAATATCAGCGGCAATTTCACCGACTGACATCTTAGTACGCTGTCCAGGCCTGCCGGACCACTTCAAACGCCGAAACTCAAAACGGTCCGCGGAACTATCGAACCACCTCCATCACCGCAAACGAGTTTGTTTGTAGGATGCCGGGCAGTTTGTTGATCTTTTCGCCCAGCACCTGGCGGAAGTGGATGATGTCGCGGGTGCGCACCGTCAGTAAGTAATCAAATGACCCCGCCAACATCAGACAACTTTCGATCTCTGGCACGCCGCCGACGCCCGCATTGAAGGCATCCAGTGAATTATCACCACCGGTGGCTGCCAATGACACCTGCACTACCGTCAGATGTCCCAGCCCCAGCTTATCCATGTTCAACTGTGCCCGATATCCGCTGATATAACCCGAGCGTTCCAGCCGCTTGACCCTTTCAGAACACGGCGTGTTCGTCAGGTTGACCCGTTCAGATAATTCAACAATCGAGAGCCGCCCCTCGCGCTCTAGCTCCTTTAGAATCTGCTGATCAATTGCATCAATATCTCTGCTCATTAGCAATTTTTCCTATAACTCTGCTTCTTATAGCTAATATTGCCTGCATTATCGCTAAATTTAGCGCCTAAATCTAGTGATTATCCCTAATAATTAAATCCGGGAGCGGGTGCAACTTCCAGTTATATCTTGCTTCTCTGCATGTGAGGGATCCCTCCTTTGCATTTTCAACTCAAAACGGAGGATAAAATGACAGCCAAAATAGTCATTGGACTTGACGGGACAGACACGGGGGAACGCGCGCTTGCGTTTGCAAAAGATCTGGCCTCCAAAATGGATGGATGCGAATTGGTCGCCATCTACGTAATCGAATGGTCGCCATTCACATTTCAAACCGCAGAAGAAAACGCGCAACGCCACAAGCGTCGCGAAGAAGAAATCTCGTTGGCCACGTCGCGGATCGTTGATCCTGCGGTTGCGTCCCTGACACAGGCGGGATTCACGGCCACAGGTTTGGTCCGTCATGGTGACGTTGCCGAGACATTGAACCGGCTGACCGTTGAACACGGCGCATCCCAGATCATCGTTGGGCGCGGTTCATCTGACGGTTTTGCCAAACGCATGTTCGGCAGCTCAACACAAAGCCTTGTGATGCACGCCGACGTGCCTGTTACAGTTGTGGGATAGGATAGAACATGAAACACACACTAAAACTTGCTGGCCTGACGGGATTTGTGTCCTCTTTGGCCACTTCGTCTTTGGCGCAAGAGGCCATGACGCTTGATCAGAAAGTAAACGAAGCCTTTGCCGCCTCGACGGGTTGGTTCGTGAACTTCATCTTTATGTCGTTTCCTGGGACCGATTTCCCTTGGATCGTGATGTGGCTGGTGATCGCGGCGACTGTGTTCACGCTCTATTTTGGCTTTGTGCAGTTCCGCTTTTTCGGCCACGCCATTGGGTTGGTCAAAGGTGACTACTCTGACCCCAACGACGCGGGCGAGGTAAGCCATTTCCAAGCGCTGGCCACAGCGCTGTCGGGTACCGTTGGCCTTGGCAACATCGCGGGTGTTGCCGTGGCGGTCGGTATCGGTGGGCCAGGCGCCACGTTCTGGATGATCCTTGCGGGTCTTTTGGGCATGGCATCCAAGTTCACCGAATGTACACTGGGTGTGAAATATCGTAACGAATATCCTGACGGCACCGTCTCTGGCGGACCGATGTACTACATCTCTAAAGGATTCGACGAGCTAGGGCTGCCGGGCGGCAAAATCCTAGCGGTGCTGTTTTCGATCTTCTGTATCCTTGGTGCGTTGGGCGGCGGGAATATGTTCCAGGCCAACCAGGCACACGCGCAGATCCAAGGCGTGGTGGGCTTTGAGTTCTCGGGTCTGATCACTGGCTTCATCTTTGCGGCCATCGTGTTCGTTGTGATCGTGGGCGGGGTCAAGTCCATTGCCCGCGTAACCGAGAAAGTCGTGCCAATCATGGGCATTCTGTACGTGGGTGCCGCGGCGATCATTCTGATTGTGAACTATGACATGATCGGTTGGGCGTTCGGCCAAATCTTCGCAGGGGCCTTTACGGGTCTGGGCGTTGCAGGTGGTATGGTCGGTGCGTTGATCCAAGGCTTCAAACGGGCGGCGTGTTCGAACGAGGCCGGCGTTGGTTCTGCGGCGATTGCGCACTCGGCGGTGAAAACCAAAGAGCCAATCACCGAAGGCTTCGTCTCATTGCTGGAACCGCTGATCGATACCGTTGTGATCTGCACCATGACCGCTTTGGTCATCGTGATCTCGCAACAGCTGATCGTTGACCCGGAAACTGGCAACTACATGTTGAACGAA
>JBGCEM010000116.1:0-13493 GCA_045106335.1 Paracoccaceae bacterium
CATTCCACAATAAGGAGTGCTACATGCTGCCCATCGCTGAAGACGTCAGCGACATTTTTGGCGCGGGGTGGAGCAGCCCGGTAGCTCGTCAGGCTCATAACCTGAAGGTCGTAGGTTCAAATCCTACCCCCGCAACCAAAATTTCCCCTTAAAATCAGAGAATTAAGAGAAATCAAATCTTGGATCCCTCCAAGCTGTTTTGATTTAGTAAGGCTATAGTAAGGTTGCTGCATAGCATTCCATAGGAAACCAGACCGCGCTTCAGCTCACCTATCAGTTTAACCCATCATGATGGATGGGTCATAAGTCTCCATGAAACCACCACTTTTGGTGGCAGTCCATTTCTATGCAAGTTAAACACAATGAGTGCTGCTAGATGTCAGAAATGGGCGGAAAGCAGACATTCGCTGCTCGAGCATGCGGTTGTGGGAATCCGTCTGCTTTCTGACCGCAACTCCATTTCGTTCTACCGCGTCACGCGTCGCGCAACATGTCGACAAAAGCGGTCACCTTGATCGGGCGGAATTTGGATGCGGGGTAGACGGCAAATATGCCACCTTCGGGCAAAGTCCATTGTGGCAAAATCTGTGTCAGGTTGCCGCCCTGCAAATCCTTGCGCACCAAAAAATCGGGCAATATCGCAACCCCTGCACCGCCTTTAACCGCTTCCAGAATTGCGGGTGCGCTGTCGATGGCGAGAGTTTTTGCCGTTTTTACAAGGATGCTTTGCTTTGCTTCGTTTTCAAACACCCATTGCAAGGGATCTGACAGGGACATGTTTGCAATGAAATCCAGCGACGTCAGATCGTTGGGGTGTTCGATAGCGTTAAGTCGGGCCTTATCTTTGGTCGCCCCTACCAACAGCTGTTGAAAGCCGCTGATTTTCCGGGCAATCAAACCAGAATCCCGCAGCCAGCCCACACGAATGGCCAGATCAAGATCACCTGACATCAGGTCGCTGTGGCTGTCACCGAGATGCAATTCAACCTTGCACTCGGGGTATTTGGACCGAAATGCGGCGACCACTGGGGTCACAATAACGGTGCCATAGTCATGGGGGGCAGTCATGCGCAAGGTGCCCAAAGGTCTGTCCGACAATTGCGACAACTCGCTAAACGCATCATCGGCATCATGCAGGATTGACGCGCAACGGGTGTAAAATGCCAGCCCCGCTTCCGTCGTGCTGACCTTGCGCGTGTTGCGCGCCAAGAGAGTTGTTTTCAGCTCTTGTTCCAATTGGGTCACTTGGGCGCTGACCACAGCCTTGCTTACCCCCAACCGTTCAGCGGCCCGTGTAAAGGACCCTGTTTCCACCACAGCCGCGAAATAGGCCAGCCGGTTAAGATTGCGTGCTTTTGACATCACCCAACTGTTAGCTTTTGGCTAACACATTGTCAAAATGGTTAGCCTTATCATCTCCAATCAAAAGGCGCATATACTCTTCAAAGGAGACGAAACATGACACAGACAGTGACTTTGCAATACCTCTTCGATCCGTTGTGCGGCTGGTGCTATGGGGCCTCAGCTTCGATCAAAGCTCTGGCGTCACACCCGGAAATCAACATGCAACCCATGGCAACCGGCCTGTTTTCTGGGGCCGGTGCCAAGCCGATGAAAAGCTTTGCCGCGCAGGCTTGGGCGATGGATCAACGCATCGGCGCGCTCAGCGGGCAGCCGTTCAGCGAAGACTATCGCACCAAGGTGCTGGGTGCAGAGGGTGCCTTGCTGGATTCAACGGTGGCAACACGTGCCGTCGCCGCAGTGGCCGCAAGCGCCCCTGATCACGTAATCGACGCCCTCACAGCCATACAATCGGCGCGATACAAAGACGGCCAAGACGTAACCTCGGCCGCTGTTGTGGGAAGAATTTTGACAGATCTAGGCCTCACCGATGCAAGCGCACGCCTTTTGGCCGCGGATGACGACCTTTTGCAATCAGTGTGCACCCTCACAACTAAAGCCGGTGCGCTGATGGATCGTTTCGGGCTCCAAGGCGTTCCTTCCATGATCATAACGAAAAACGGCGCGCAGAGCATCCTCGATGCCAATGCACTTTACGCCGGAACAGACGACATCTTGGCCGCTCTCGAGCTGGCTTAACCCCTTCTCAAGGATCTTCAAAATGAATCGTAGAACTGCTCTCAAAATGTCCGCAGCCGCTGGTGTTGCCGCCCTTGTCGCGCCGAAAGTGTCGCTTGCAAACGAAGGCGGCTTAAGCTGGACGCACTTCCCAGCCGGGGAAACCGGCTTTTATCGCGCGCCTGTCTTGGTGTCCGGCCCGTCCGAAGCCGTCCTGATTGACGGCGGATTTACCCTGTCAGACGGTCAAGCCTTGGCCGATGCGATCGAATCCGCAGGTAAAACATTGACCACAATCTATGTTAGCCAAAGCGACCCTGATTTTTACTTTAGCCTGCGCCCCATCATAGAGGCCTTTCCCGAGGCGCGCGTCATCGCAGCCAGCGAAACCGTCGCTGCGATCAACGCGAATGTCGCCAAGAAGGTCGAAACATGGGGACCGCAGCTTGGCGAAAATGGTCCGCAATCTGTTGATGATGTGGTCATGGCCGAAGTTGACGATAGCGCAACTTTGACGGTGGATGGATATGTGCTCGACATCGTTCCGGCGACAGGAATCGCCAATCGTCGCTACATCTGGAGCGAAGACCTGCAGGCTGTTTTTGGCGGTGTGATGGTCTTTTCCGGCACCCATGTTTGGGTGGCCGACACGCAAACCAAAGAAGAGCGCGCTGCATGGATTGCCAACTTAGACGCCATCATCGCACGCGCACCGCAGGTCGTTGTGCCGGGTCACATGACACCTGACGCGCCGCTGGGTCTTGAAGCTGTCGCGTTCACCAAAGCGTATCTATTGGCTGTAGAAGATGAGTTGGCAAAAGCCTCGACATCCGAAGACCTGAATGCGGCAATGCGCGCCCGCTATCCCGAATTGGGAATGGGCATGGCCTTGGACATCGGCGCAAAGGTTCTAACCGGCGAGATGAAATGGGGCTAGATAGAATGCACATCCATTTCGGATGGGTGTCTCTATTCGCAATAGCGCACGTATTTAAACTGGCGCAAGAAGTATGCAGGCTTGATGCCGTCAGAGATGAAGCGCTTGCGTGAATTAGAAGACGAGAACGGGAGACTGAAGAGGATCGTTGCTGATCTGTCTCTCGACCGGGCCATGCTGCAGGATGTCATCAAGCGAAAGCTTTAAGGCCGGATCGGAAGCGTGAGCTTGTCGACGGTGTTGTTGGTGATTGGCAGGTTTTTCAACGCCGTGCGTGTGATGCACTACGGTTTGATCGCTCCTCTCACCGCTACAAGTCCCGTCGCTCAGATCCGGCCCCATTGAAGATGCGCATCAAAGAGATTTGCGAGACCCATGTACGGTACGGATACCGGCGTGTGTACTACATCCTGCGTCGTGATGGTTGGTGTATTAATCAGAAGAAAGTTTATCGTATTTACAAGGAATTGGGCATGCAGCTGCGCAACAAATCACCAAAACGGCGCGTTAAAGCCAAACTGCGAGAGGATCGAACTGCAGCCGTTAATTCCAACGATGTTTGGGCAATGGACTTTGTGCACGACCAGCTGGCAACCGGTCGCAAAATCCGTATTCTTACAGTCGTTGATACGTTCTCCCGCTTCTCGCCTATCATCGACCCACGCTTCAACTACAAAGGGCCGGATGTCGTCGCCAAACTGGATGAGGTTTGCGCCAAAGTTGGATATCCCAAGACGATACGCGTTGACAACGGAAGCGAGTTCGTCAGTAAGGATATGGACCTTTGGGCCTATCTGAATAACGTCACATTGGATTTCTCAAGGCCCGGCAAGCCAACGGACAACGCCTTTATCAAGGCGTTCAACAGCAAACTGAGATGCGAATGCCTGAACGCACATTGGTTCTTGAATATGCAAGATGCCTGTGAAAAGTTAGAGCGATGGCGTAGACACTATAACGAAGAACCACCGCACAGCGCGATCGGGAATATTCCCCCGATAATGCTGATAAATTCAGATGGCCAAACCAGCCCGCCATCCTGATTAAAGTGGTGAAACTTAAACTCCCCGTGGGAGAAGGTTGGGTAGCGGAGCATTAGGAAGCAGACATGGTTGGACAACTCCACTCGCGGAAATGGCAAGATCGGGGCATTGTCATCGACAAAAATACTGCGCATTCCTTAGTTGGGTCAGCCTAGCTTGCCAGTACGCAACAACATTGTGTCTCGCAATTTATAGAAATGGCCAATTTGACCCATCAAGTTTCACATTCGAGCGACAATGATCCTGTTCGCGGGATTCTGCTAACAGTTCTCACGATGCTGATTTTTGCTGCTCATGATGCAGTCATCAAATTGCTGACCGCTGATTATTCTGCACCACAGATTCTTTGGGTTCGATTTATCTTTTTTACCGTCTTCGCGCTGGCTCTCGCCAGGCGCAAGGGGCCGCTAAAGAAATCGACAAAAAGTGCTCGACCACTGCTACAAATCGGTCGCTCGTTGATGTTGTTGCTTGATATGCTGTTTTTTGTTGTAGCGGTCGGTTTGCTTCCGTTGGCTGACACCCACGCGTTGATGGCCACCTTCCCTCTCATGGTCACCGCCCTTTCAGCATTGGTCTTGCGCGAGCATGTTGGCATGCGACGTTGGCTAGCCGTCGGTGCATGCTTTGTCGGTGTGTTGTTGATTTTGCGTCCCGGTATGACTGTGTTGCAACCGGGCTCTTTGATCGCTCTTGCCGCTGCATTTTGCTTTGCCCTTTATCATGTTTTGACACGAATTGTGGGTCGCTATGACAGCAACGAAGTATCGCTCGCGTATGTTGGAGTTATCGGGTTGATCGTAACTTCATTTGTAGCGCCCTTTTTCTGGGTCTGGCCAACAACCGAAGCATGGCTAATGCTTGCCGCCATTGGCATTATTGGCGGGTCGGCTCATTTCTTGCTAATCGCAGCTTTGAAGATCGCTCCAGCGTCAGTGTTACAACCGTTTAATTACACGCTTCTTCTGGCGGCCACGGCGATCGGATATTTTTTGTTCGGTCAGTTGCCGGATATGTGGACGACATTGGGTGCCTGCGTGATAGTGGGCAGTGGTCTTTATGTGGTCCAGCGCGAGTATTCAATCAGACGAAAAGAACAACAAAAAGCAGAGAGTATTCCACCGCCGAATTAAGGTTGTATATTGTAACATTCCACGGCGCGCTGGCCCATCCATCCTTGCTTAAACTGCATTCGATACGATTCATCTTGGGTGAGGTTCATTGCGAACAGCCATGTTCAAGTATGGTTGATAAACAATGTGACTCTTTCAGCGTCAACTCGTAAATTATCCTCCGGATCAAATGCTTCATCAGGATTGAACCGTATCAAGGGGAGTAGATCGGTGTTACTGTTCCGCTAATTCCGCGTATAAACTGTTCGCGATCTTCCAAAGGCCACTTCGGGCTCCAAGCAGTAATTCACTTCACATCAACGGCGGCTATGCGGACAAAACCGCAATTCGCTACGCTTGCTCCAATGTCCGCAATTGATGTTGCAACTGTGCTGAGACCTTCCATGCGATGGCCTATTCCGAGGGTTGTTTGGAATAGCGGCGGTTTTGGCGTCTCAGCGTCAAACCGGTGATGGAGTTGCGAGTTTCTAACCAATGCCCTCTGCCAGAAGATCAAAAACCACGCGAATGCGTAGATTTGTCTTAAGCTCGCGGTGGGCCACTAGCCATGTCTCGATACTAATAGGCTCAAACGCCGAAGAAGGATTTTCGAGTTCTGGATAATCCGCCCCGATTTCAACTGGGAGGATGCCGATTCCAAAACCTTGCCGGACAAGTTCGAGGGCTAGCGTGGCACTCGACGTTGAAAAATTGAAATTCGCGGTGGTCAGATTCACGCCACGCGATGCCATCAAACCAAGCCGCTGTTCTGGTTGGTCGAAACCGACAAACGTTAATTTCTCAAGATCAGCCAGCGACTTGGGGCGGCCAACTTCGTCAAGGTACTCTTTTGACGCGAAAAGATGTGCCATCGTGTCGCGAAGCCGTTTTGCAAACAGGGTCTCGTCTTTGGGTCGAGAATGACGGATTGCGATGTCCGCTTCTCTACGGCGCAAATCGCTCAACTCATTTGATGCGATAATCTCGATCTGAAGGTCTGGCGCGGCTATGCCCAGCTTTTTAAGGACTGGCGGTAGAAAATGCGTTGCCATCAGATTTGTGGCTGAAATCAATACATGTCCGGTCACGGCTTCGGATTGGCCCGTTGCAGCAAGGGATATGCTGCTTGCCGCATCGCCCATCATCCGAAAATGCGCCAGTAACTCTACGCCTGATTGTGTCAACAAGAGTGCGCGCGATGTCCGCTCGAAGAGTGTAACTCCGAGTGCCTCTTCAAGGCCTGCCACCTGTCGGCTCAACGTTGGTTGGGTAAGCCCAAGCGCGCGTGCCGCCGCGGATAACGATCCTTCTTCAGCGGTAACGAGAAACGCCCGCGCTTGGTTCCAGTCGAAGGCTAATCGTTTCCACTCCATTATTTACGTATACCAGACCAAGGTAGATACGCAATTCCGTATTGATTGGCTGCATTCTATATACTTGGCAACGATCAAATTTAAGCAGGTAAAAGATATGACGCCGCCAGAAAACAATGGCCTCAACTCATCGCACACCGCCGCTATGGAACAGGCTATCCCCATGACCTCTCGTAGTTTTGGCTCTTGGGAGGTTCTCATCAGCAGGCGCGTACTCTCCAGCACGGACCTTGCCAACCGCTACGACGCGGTTTCGGGCAGGTGGTCGCAAACGGCGCGTCGTTTTCGATTAAATGCCGCATATTGCGAACCCCTTTTGGCCTCTCAGGTTATCATAGATCTTATGCAGGTTGAGCCACAAGCTCGAGTCCTTGATTGCGGCGTCGGAAATGGGAGCCTTTCAATTGCGCTTAATAGCCTCATGAAGGGTCCGGCCGACTTCCATGCAATTGATACCTCTGCTGAAATGCTTGTGCAGGCCAAGTCCATGATGCAGCACGCCGGGCTGGACCCGCACCTTCAACAGGCCAATGTTATGTCATTGCCTTGTGAGGATCAGTCTTTCGACGTTGTAATGGCCGCGCATGTCCTTGAACATCTGCCGGATCCGCAACGTGCCCTCGCAGAGATGGTTCGTGTTCTAAAGCCGGGTGGGATGGTGTTCC
Source organism: Paracoccaceae bacterium (assembly GCA_045106335.1). GTDB lineage: Bacteria > Pseudomonadota > Alphaproteobacteria > Rhodobacterales > Rhodobacteraceae > Aliishimia. The sequence continues at coordinate 7,210 of JBGCEM010000116.1, forward strand.
TTTGCGTGACGCGCCGCTCACTTTTCGGCGCCCTCGTCCAATTTTTGTGGCGCACATGGGCGATTACAGAACAAGAGGGCATCGCGTGGCTGCACGCATCCCAGCTTGTCGATGTCGGATACCAACCGATTCGGCTCGGCTCGGCTGGGTTTGCGAGCACTGCCTTTTGGGCGCGGCGACCCAAATGATCACTCCAAGTCGAAAAGCCCCTATATTCCATCTAAGAGCATCCGAGTGCGTCATCTTTGGCGTCATCTTTGTCTATTCGTTCATTCCTGCCTTTGGTGGTTTGATCCGAGTTCTGGAACTTGGGGGCGGGCCACAAATTGCACCAGCAAACCCTCGGGCTTTGCTCGACCCAACACCCATCATTCTTCATATTCTGAGCAGTTTTCTGTTCTGTATCGTCGGGACGGTACAGTTCTTGCCAAGCATCCGACGCCAGCGTCCTGTCGCGCATCGCGTCATCGGGCGGGTGATCGCGGTGGCAGGATGCATGTCCGCCCTCACTGGTTTATGGATGACACATTTTTATGTCTTTCCCGAGGCCCTTCAGGGGCGCGCACTGTACTACGTGCGGATAGTATTGGGCACAGCAATGATCGGACTCATTATTTGGGCCGTAATCGCAATCAAATCCCGCAATTTTTTTCAACACAGCGCATCGATGGTGCGAGCTTATGCCATCGGTCAGGGCGCATCGACGCAGGCCGTTTTGGGTATTGCCTGGATCATAGCAGTTGGCTCCGAAGCGATGGGGCCCCTGCGCGACGGATTGATGATTTTTGCTTGGGTGGTCAATCTGCTCGCCGCAGAAATCTTTATACGCTCAATGCTAAAGCCGCCAAAACGTCGGCGAAAGAATTCGTCATTGCCGACTATCACGGCCCAAACACCAAGAAATGAGACATGAGATGACCCGCCAAAATAGTAATCCCCGCATTCTTTTGTCGATCCTTTGGATATTCACTATCTTGAATTTTTTTGCTCGTGATATTCATGAGTTGGGCCGCCCTGGCATGCTGGAACAGATGATGTCCGGCACAATTGACGGGGTCGTGAAAACCCTTTGAGAGCGTACTATCGTGTTCAACAAGGTGGTATCTCCTTTGATGTGTTGAAGATTTGCCCGGATCAATTTATCGACGCTGCATCACTGTTTTGGGCGACGTCGTTTTTCGCTTTTTCCAAGCCATTGCTGAGTCCCAGAATGGCCATTTATTGATTCTTGTTGCGTGTCCGGTAGACGATGCATTACGCCTGTGGCTCAAGAACACCTGATATATCTCCGTCGAGAACAGGCCGCAGGAAATGTCTATCGTACCGAAGGATGCACTTGGTTCTGACGGCAAAATCGTATGCCGCCTTGCAGTCAGAATCGGCGGCGCTGTCTGTGCGATAAGTTTCATAAGCCGCCAGAGACGGGAATGAAAATGCCGCAAACGCCAGATCATTTGGTCCTTCGTGTGGTAGGAAATATCCATGATGGGCGCCCCCAAATCGCTTTACCAGAGGGATCCATGCTTTTGCGTAGATCTCAAAGTCGGAGACTTTCGCTGGGTCAATCTTATAGGTCACGTGACAGGTAATCATGATTTCTCCGATCTGGTTTTGTTGCTGTCGTTCGTCAGCAGGGGTTTTGCACTCATAGGCTCCGATCCCAGACCCTCCGGGAACGCCGCGTGTGTGGAGACCTGCTCCAGACCAGATGCCCATGCGGGTTGCTCTGAGGCGAATATTCTTACCCGTTCGGCCACGTTAACCGGGGCGCTCAGAGATCCCGCCGGAACGATCATCTTTGTTCCGTCACCATTTGGCCAAGGAACGCCCGACCCGCAGACCCGGCAGAACGACTTGGAGATATCCCGCCCCGGCACTTGGTAGCTGACGATATCGCCCGTGCCCGCCAGCCAGTCGAACCCTTTGATGCTCACGAACAGATTGGAAGCAAAAGCGGATCCGGTGATTTGTCGGCACTGTTCACAGCTACACAAAAACAGTTTTTCGAACGTGTTGATAACCGCGAACGAGACGGCACCACACAGGCAGCCACCTTTGATTTTCTGGACCGAGTGATTGTCTGAAGAAGTCATCTGATGGGCCTTTCTAAGTGCATCACGTCGCCTGTTTTCGCGCGCTACTTGGCTGCCTCGATCAACTCGATGCTATATCCATCAGGATCGTTCAGAAACGCGATGATTTCTTTTAGGCCAGTCTCGGTGGGCGCGAGTTTCATCGGACCTGCTGGCCTTGTCACCTCCACACCCATTTTTTCTAGACGCGCGCAAGCCGCGTAAATATCCGCGACTTCAAGTGCGATATGACCGTAACCGGTGCCGTGTTCGTAACCAGTTTCGTCCCAGTTCCAAGTCAATTCGATCGTCGACGCTGTTGGGCTGTCTCCGTATCCCATGAACACCAAAGTGAAGCGACCTTCAGGGAATGTCTCGCGCCGTGTTTCGTGCATGCCCAATGCGTCTGCGTAAAAGGCGATGGAGCGTTCAAGATCGCCCACGCGGAGCATCGTATACAGAATGCGGCTGGGAAGGTTGGTTAGATCAGTCATTCGGATTTTCCCTATGAGAGGTTAAGTTCCGACAAGCCGCAAAGCGCAGCTTGTCGGTTTATGAGCTAACGAAAGCTTATTGGCATACCTCACCGCTATAGCGGACAAGCCCTTCAAGGGCATTGGGGTCCCGCAAGTCTACCAAGCCGTAACTATTGAAAGAACCGTTAGCGCCTTCCAACGTGCCGCGTCCGGACCCCTCTTGGATTTCATAGGAAATTTCGAGCATGAAACGTCCGGGTTTGCCCGGCACAGCTGTCAAAATCCCAAGATCCTTCGTCTGGAAGGCACCACCATCTGCACGGCCAAAGTAATGCTCCATGTCCATTTCGAGGCCCGTCGCTGTTTCGCGCTGGCCAGTGATTTTACCCGCGGCGTTTTGTACTGTGCCCGTCAACGTGGCGGAAATAATGATAGGATTGCCTTCACCCTCTGCGAAGAAATTAGGGACTGCGACACCGCCGATAGGTGCGCAGACACCGGTACCGGCGGACGCGCTTGTAGCGCCCGAAAGGGAGATACCGGAGGCGAGAGTCAGCGCAACAAGAGATAGTTTAATCATGTTATTTTCCTTTGGTTTAGTTGAGTTACGACGTGGTCGTTTCGTTTGGATGCAACCATCCACTCCGTTGGCCTGCATATCAGGGCCAACGATATCAATTCATTTCGACAGTGTTTTTTGGTGGTTTAGACGGGCTTAATGTCCATCACACTTTGGATGTCGCCAAGCCGGAAGACCTGACCTGCGCCAGCCCATCCGCCGTCGGTCACCTCGTACAACATGGCCCAATGATTAAGCCTTTCCGCGTAAGGCCCGACAATCTCATCAACGATGCGCCCAATCTCGGCAACTAGGCTCGTCCTGGTTTCATCGTCCAAAGCGCCCTGGGGTGTCGTCACAGCGATGCGAAACGGAGGTTTCTCCAGCGACGCGCCCCCGACGTAAAATGTGCCCTCAGGTTTTTCATTGAAGTGTGCCCAGACCAGCGATTGTGCACCTGGGCTTTCCAATGGTGCACCCTCAGCCCTGAGTACGGCATTTGAAAGTTGCGACATCAGCGCATCTTGCTGCAATTTATCTAGCTCACCCTGTGGGGCGTCTACTTGAATGAGTGGCACGATTGTTTCCTCTTCTTTGCTTGGGTTATGTTAGGTGTAATAGGGTGACTTAAGGGCACGACTGGCGGCCTCAGTGGCGCTTGCATCAAACACGCGGGTATAAAAGGCCGCGTTGAGCTTCGCTGCAGTTTTAGGGAAGTCGTCGACTGCGAAAGCTTGCGCGTTTTCAACCGTATCGAATGTATCGACACCGCCAAGCGTATTGGTGTGCAACCCGCTCAGCCAAAGCTTTGAAATCAAGCCCTTTTGCTGCTTTAGGACAGGATTTCGATCCCGCCACGGCGCGTTTTGAAAAGGGACGTTGACCTGCACTTCGGTGTAAACAAACGCGCCCGGCGGTTGTGTTGGGCCCGACCGGAAATGCGGTGACCCTATATCTCGGCTTGCATCCTCAACGACGCTGGCATCAAACACGCGGGTTGTCTGAGCGACGCCGAGGCTTCGGGCAACTGCAGGGAAAAAGGTGGTGCAATAGCGCTGCGCTGCCTCAACACTGTCAAAGCTGTAGATGCCACCAACTGAGTTATTCCCAATTCCCGAGAACCACGTCTTGTTTAGGAACCCTGGCTCATTTGCAATCTGAGCATTCAACTCTTGCCATGGGACATTCTCGAACGGTGTAGATATTTGCAATTCTGTGTAGACGAATGCTTTGGGGGTCATGTGGTTTTCTCCTTGGTCAATTACGGTACCGGCGATCGCCAGCTTGCCGCCTGGTGCAAAGTTAGCGGCGGTAGCGGTGGCCACCGCGCCCACAATCACTTTGCGGCGGCTAATCCCTGTTTGGATCTGCGACTTTGTCTGGTGCTTCATCGGGCTCTCCTCTGTGACAGCAGCACGTAGTTTGGTTGGTTGCGTTGCGGTCGCACTCAATATATAACGATCACTATAATTGAACTATATAACGATCGCTATGTCGTCAAGGAAAAAATAACGATCGCTATATAATACCTAAAGGATAGCGGATGGCGCAGTTACCAACGAAGAAAGAGCAAACCCGCTCGCGTATTCTGAACGCTGCAAGCAAGAGCTTTAGAAGCAGTGGTTATGCGGGAACCGGAGTTGACGGCATTGCCAAGACTGCCGGTGTCACGTCAGGCGCATTTTATGCTCATTTCGGATCGAAAGATGGTGCGTTTGAAGCTGCACTGGCGGCTGGGCTGGACGAGGTGATTCAGAGCATTCCAAACTTTCAAAGCGAGTTTGGAGCTGCTTGGGTTGGTGCCTTTGCCGATTACTATCTGAGTGAGGCGCATCGTAATGACCTCGCCTGCGGCTGTGCGATGACAACACTTTCACCCGAAGTTGCACGGGCTGATCCCGACATGCACATGGCTTATGAAGCAAAAATGAACCGAATTGTGAGCCTGATTGCCGATGGTTTGACTGGCAACTCGGAGGAGGCTCGACACACACGGACCTGGGCGATGTTAAGTACATTAATCGGCGGGCTTACGCTCTCACGCGCGGTTGCAAATCCCGACATCGCGAACAAGATCGCTGAAGCGTCCCACGTTGCTGCCTTGGCCGCCTCTAAGGGCTGAGATTTCGACCAAACCTGGCCGAGGCTGAGGTTGCTCCCAATCTTCCGTTGGGACACTTTGCCGCTCGCCAGATCACCCGGCTCAGCATTGTAATCCCGTCTCGCCCGTGAACCCTGTTAGGACACAATTCCATGGAAACTCGCCCACCGCTGCCGCCATTCACACGTGAAACTGCAATCCAAAAGGTGCGTCTTGCCGAAGACGGCTGGAACTCACGTGACGCCACCAAAGTCGCCACGGCCTACACTCTCGACACCGAATGGCGCAATCGCGTGACCTTTGTGACTAACCGCGAGGAGGCGGAAGCGTTCCTGAAAGCAAAATGGATACGAGAACTCGACTACCGCCTGATTAAAGAGCTTTGGGCCTTTGACAACGACCGCATCGCCGTCCGTTATGCCGATGAATGGCACGATGACAGCGCCAACTGGTTTCGCTCATATGGGAATGAGAACTGGGAATTTGCCAAAAACGGTTTGATGCAAAACCGTTTTGCAAGCATCAATGACCTGCCGATTGCTGAGGCCGACCGCAAGTTTCATTGGCAGCAAGGTCGCAGGCCAGACGACCATCCGGGGCTTTCTGAACTGGGTTTGTGAACACATGAAAATTGGTAGTTCGAGTAAAGTATCGGTGAGGGTAGATCAGCTACTGACCGGTCAGCGCATTTCACTCATTTGTTCACACCGCAATATTGAATACCTCGAGCGCGAAGTTACAAACTGCTCCGCAGCAAACCATTTCTAGGAAATACCCTCATCAAATGTTTGTTTCGACTGTGACCACGTCACCGCCAATAAACGGCCGCTTTGGTGATATGATCAGCATCGCAGCAACAAAACTGCCTCGAGTGTAAGGAAATGCTGCGTCAGCAATAGCCGCGACCCGTTAGTTGGACTGGCGCGCAGCGAAAGGGTTGTTCGGGAGTACTCAATTTTGTCCCTCTCAATGGCAGCTCTGGTGAAATTTGCTGCATCGCAAAAAGCAACCCGCTGCGACTGCGAACAAACGCTGCGTCAGCAAGATGCCCAAACACCAATGTCGGGAAAGTCCGC
>JBGCEM010000117.1:0-13688 GCA_045106335.1 Paracoccaceae bacterium
TGTTCTAAGCGTTCGGCGTCTTTGCGCGCTTGGTCTAAGCGGTCTTGTTCCGCTTTGGCAGCGTCTTGTCTTGCGCGTTCTGCGGCCTCTTGTTCAGCAGCTGCGACGCGATCGCGTTCGGCTTGCTGTGCGGCGCGGGCCGCGGCGTCGGCTTGTTCCTGTGCAAGCTCGGCATCGCGTCTGGCCTGTTCTGCTTCTTGCAGCTTGGCAGCCTCGTTTGGATCTGCATCCAACGTGCCGCCGTCTTCGATGATTGCCTCAAGCCCCGCATCCAACTTGCTGGAAGACTTGAACAAACGGTTTTTCAGTTTCTTAAAAAATGCCATCAGAGCCCCAGAGCGAACGATCCTTTGTCCCTAAACCGCATCGCCGGTCAAGAAAAGCCCTGAGCGTGTATTGGCTATATCTCGTCCGGGAAATGCTTCATGGTCAGGCGGATTGGATTGGGTGCGGCTTGGCCGAGACCGCAGATTGAGGCATCGGACATGGCGCTGCACAGCTCTTCCAGCAGTGGTTGGTCCCACGTGTCCGCCTGCATCAGTTTGACGGCCTTTTCACAGCCCACACGGCAGGGTGTGCACTGACCACAGCTTTCGTCCTCAAAGAAGCGCAACATGTTCAGTGCGGCATCGCGGGCGGAATCTTGGTCAGACAATACCACAATGGCAGCGGAACCGATGAACGTGCCATGCTTTTGCAGCACGTCAAAATCCATGGCGATGTCGGATAGGCTGGCAGGTAGCAATCCCGCAGACGGCCCGCCCGGTTGATAGGCTTTGAACACATGGCCGGGCAGCATGCCACCGGCGGCCTCGATAATATCGCGCATAGTAGAGCCGGCGGGCAGCAAATATACGCCGGGTGTGTTGACGCGACCCGACACAGAAAAACTGCGCAGCCCTTTGCGGCCATTTTTTTCCACCGAGGACAAAGATTCAGGTCCCTCGCGGCAGATTTTGGCAACCCAGTGCAAGGTTTCCACATTATGGACTAAAGTTGGGCGGCCGTGAATACCGACTTGTGCAACAAAAGGAGGGCGGTGACGCGGCATACCGCGCTTGCCTTCGATACTTTCAATCATTGCGCTTTCTTCGCCACAAATATACGCACCAGCGCCACGGCGCAGGTCAATATAGCCCGGCGCAACGACGCCAGCCGCTTCAAGTGCGCGGATTTCGCGGGCTAGGATTTCGAGCACTGCCGGGTATTCATCGCGCATGTAGATAAAGCAAGTTTCGGCCTCGACCGCCCAGGCGGCGATCAGCATGCCTTCCAAAAACAGGTGCGGGACGCGTTCCAAGTAGTAGCGATCTTTTAAGGTGCCGGGCTCGCCCTCATCCCCATTGACGGCCAGATAACGTGGTCCTGGATTGGCGCGCACAAATCCCCATTTGCGTCCCGAGGGAAAGCCCGCCCCGCCCAATCCGCGCAGGCCAGATGCTAGAATTTGGTCTTGCACCTGTTCCCATTCACCTGCCTCGCGCAGCTTTAAAAGTGCACTGTAACCTCCTGTTTTACAATATATTTCATAGGCTTCATACTCTGGAATATGCGCATGCGTATCCTCCGCCTGGATTGCAGCTAGGGTTTTCTCAAGCGTGGCGTGATCAATATGGTTGTGACCCAGTTCCAACACGGGGGCCGTGTCGCAGCGCCCCATGCACGGCGCGCGCAGAACACGGACTTGCGCGCGATCAAGACCCTCTTCCAATGCGGCTTTCAATTGTTGCGCCCCGGCCAATTCGCAGGACAGCGAATCGCACACCCGAATGGTCAACGCAGGCGGCGGGGTCTCGCCCTCTTTGACCACGTCGAAATGCGCATAAAATGTGGCAACTTCATAGATCTCGGCCATAGACAGGCGCATCTCTTCGGCCAAAGCCCGCAAATGCGCAGCACTTAAATAGCCATATTCGTCTTGGATCAGGTGCAAGAATTCGATCAGTAAATCCCGACGGCGCGGGCGATCACCAAGCAGCGCGCACACGTCGTCCCACGCCTGATCTTGCACTTGACGGCCTTTCGTCGTGTGCCGGCCTTTGCCTTTACCCGATTTCCACACACCTTGCCGTTGATCCAAAGCCATCGCCCTACCCCATCTGTTTGTTGCACATTGACTAACAATCCTTGCAGATGACGTGGCGCTGAAAAACGACATCCCTCGGCAGTTTACACCCTCTTAAGGGCGTCCTGTTTCCGATAGGCTATGGCGCTTTCCTGCCCAAGCACAGCCCATTTATTGCCGTTTTCATTGGATAGGATAACGTGTGAGTGGGAAATTTTGGGTGAGTGGTAATGGTCTGGTTTGTGTTTGCAAGCCTGTTGCCGGCGGCGTTGTTGGGTGTTGCGTCGGTTTTAGGTGGGGTTTGGCCGCTTTTGGCTGTGATTTCGATTACTGTGTTTGTGCTTGGGATCGATGTTTTGAGCAACAAGCTGGGCGCGTCCGCGGACACCGCTGGCGGCGACAGGTTGATCTATGTTCTGGCGGGTGTTCACTTTATATTGTGGCCAATCGCGATCTGGGCCCTGGCCGATGCGCAGCACCTTAATGGTCAGGAAAAATTCCTCATCTGGATCGGGATCGGCTTATGGGTCGGTCAAATCAGCAACTCAAACGCGCATGAGCTGATCCACCGGTCCTCGCGTCTGGCGCATGGGCTGGGCACGGCGATCTATACATCGACCTTGTTTGGACATCACACATCAACGCATTTGCGGATTCACCATGTGCATGCGGCGACGTCCAAAGATCCTAATTCCGCCCGTGTCGGCGAAAGCTTCTATTGGTTTTTCGCACGCGCCTGGGTGCAGGGATTTTCAGAAGGCAAACGGGCTGAAAACATGCTGCGCGCGCGCAAACGGATCCCACCGCCCGCGTGGACCCATCCTTATCTGCGCTATGTCCTCGGGGGTTTAGGCTTTTGTGTTTTGGCCTTTGCACTGGCTGGGCCCACCGGCGTTGTTGCGCTGATCTGTGTGTCATTATTTTCGCAGGTCCAGCTGTATCTGTCTGATTATGTGCAACATTATGGCCTTTTGCGGCACATGGATCGCGATGGCGTGCCAGAGCCGATTGGCGATGCTCATAGTTGGAATGCACCGCAATGGTATTCAAGCGCGATGATGTTGAATGCGCCGCGTCACTCGGATCACCACGCCAATCCAACGCGCACCTTCCCCGAGCTACGCTATGACGCGCGTAAGATGCCGACCCTGCCCTATTCGCTGCCTGTGATGGCTGTGATCGCGCTGATCCCACCGCTTTGGCGCGCTTGTATGGACGACCGGGTTAGGGATTGGGCGCAGTCCACTGATGACCTTCAAGCTGCGTGACTATCGTTTTTCAAGGTTAACCTGAGCCATCGCGCACCCCTTTTCGCGTTCGAGCAAAGCGAAAGGCCGCGAAAACATGAGTCTCGTTTTATTCGAAACGCTTTAGGTCCGCAGAGCAGTTTGGCTTTCATATCTTAGATGTCGTTTGGGATCCGACGGGCTGCTTAAAGCAAGGCCCTTAAATCGACAGATACCTTTTGACAAAACACGTTGCGGTCCAACTTAAAAATCAGCTGCTTTTTAATGATTTGCTTAACTCTTGCCATAGTTTGGTCGCGCGTCGGTCCCAGATCCGCAGCACCTTGCGCACATGGATCAGACACATCAGTTTTACAAACCGCACCCCGTTCGCCCCAACCAGACCCCTGCAAACGGTCAACGTCACGGGCGTTTATTTCAACTGCTGAAGCATCAGCACCAGGTTGCACAGGCGCAGGGCATTCCCGATATCTCGGATATGGATGGCAAAGACTGCGATTTGGATGCTGTGCGACGCCTGGCTTTGGCCTCGTTCAGTCAGCCCAGTTATGAGGTCGAATAATCGCGCCCCTTAAACCCGGTCGCGACAACGAATTTTTCGGAACTGTCGGACCGGGACGCGGGGGGTTTTACATTGGCGACCTTGTTGAACCGCAGCTTAAGCAGCTTTTGCAATTCGCCCTCAGCGCCCCCAGCTAAAACTTTGGCAACAAATGTCCCACCCTCTTCCAAAACATCAAAGGCAAAATAAGCGGCGGCTTCACATAGCGCGATAATGCGCAAATGGTCGGTTTGTTTGTGACCCGAAGAGGACGCCGCCATGTCAGACATCACCACATCCGCGTAGCCCCCCATCCAGTCTTTGACCTTTTGATCGGCATCATCTTCCATGAAATCAAGTTGATAGATCGTCGTGCCCGCGATTGGTTCGACCTCTTGCAGATCGATGCCCAGAACGGTGCCGACAGCCTTGGCTTTACGCTCGCCCAAGGCATTCACACGTTTGGCCGCCACCTGGCACCACCCCCCTGGCGCACAGCCCAAATCGACAACGCGCGCACCTGGCACCAAGAAACGATACTTTTCATCCAGTTCCAGGATTTTATACGCCGCGCGCCCGCGATACCCATCGGCATTGGCGCGTTTGACATAGGGATCATTCAGCTGACGTTGCAACCACCGCGTTGAGCTAAGTTTGCGACCCCGGGCGGATTTCACCTTCACTTTGAGATCGCGTTGGCCCCGCCCGGATGTGTTTTTGCCTTTGCCCGTCGTCATCGTCTACCCGATCCAAGTTCGCGCCCCATTATGTGGTGCGCTCGCGCTGTAGCATTAGAAAGGCCCGTCTTCCAAGACACCATCAGCTGACATCTGCGCATATAACAGCCCTTCGCGCAGGCCCCGGTCCGCCACAGACAGCCGATCCGTAGGCCAAAGCCGCATCAGAGCTTGCAAAATAGCCGAGCCTGACATGATCAACGCTTGGCGATCCTGCCCAATACGCGGATCTGCGCGCCGCCCGGAAGGTCCTAAATCCAAATAGCCGCGAATGACTTTGTCGATCTGGGTCGACGTCATCCTGAGCCCATCGACCTTGGTGCGATCATAGCGCCGCAACCCCAGATGCGAAGCCGCGACGGTCGTAACCGTGCCAGAGGTGCCGACGATCTGAAAGCGGTCATGCACTTGAAGGTCGCGGTACGGGGTGAAATCGGCCAGATGTTCCTCAAAAAGCCAGCTCATCAAAGCAAAGCGCGCATCATCATCTTCGACATCGTTAAACTGATCGCGCAATGTCGCGACACCTAAGGGCACTGAAATCCAGTCAACGACTTTGGCATTTGGAAACAACGTTTCTGTTTGCACAAACCCACTGCGCAGCCGCATGATTGCGCGGGGACGATCCCGTTTGGGCACCGAGGCCAAATCAATCCACACCAGTTCGGTCGAGCCACCGCCGATATCCACGACCAACAGCTGTTCGGTCTTAGTCGACACCAGCGGCGCACAGGAAATCACCGCCAAACGCGCCTCTTCTTCGGGCCCGATGATCTCTAGATCCAGGCCCGTCTCCTGAGACACGCGGCGCAAAAAACCAGGTGCATTGCGCGCGCGTCGACACGCTTCGGTTGCCACCAACCGCATGCGTTTGACCTTGTGTTTTTTTAGCTTTTGCTTACAGATTCTCAGCGCCTGAACCGTGCGGCTCATCGAAGACCGAGATAAAATCCCAGACTTTTCAAGACCTGCGCCCAGTTGCACAGATTTCGAAAAGCTATCAACCACATGAAACCCACTGCCCTTGGGTTGGGCAATCAGCATGCGGCAACTATTTGTGCCCAAATCCAACGCGGCATACAGCTCGGATGGATCGGGCGGCTTTGGTACGGGGCCCGTCACCGGTTTTGGGAAAGCGCCCGCACCTTTGGAACGCCTGGGCGCCATGGTTGCGCCCTCCTATTTCGTGTTAACTATACGCTAATCACTTCCATGGGATCCGGCAAGTCGCGGAATGCGTGTTGCGTGTCGAAAAATTGACATGGTCGGGTCGCGCCACATCCTACATATACGTTTAGCGGCAAAAGGAATCACGACATGCCAGACGTAACACTTGTATTTTGGCGCGATATTCCAGCGCAGGTCATCGTGGGCAAAGGCCGACGTGCCAGCAAACGCCAACTGCATGAGAGGTTCGAACAGGCCATTGATCGGGCGGCGATGAAGGTAAACGCCAAAGACAGCGATGCGTATTTGGCTGAATGGCGCAAAGCTGAGCCCTACGCGATGGAGGGCGATCCTGCTGAGATTGCCGAAGTTGAGGCCACGCGTCTTGAAGCCGAATATGACAGCGACCGCATCAAGGTGCTGATTGCAAATGATGGGTGGGCGCAAGCCCAATAGCGAACGGAGACCGTCGCAATGGTACTAAATATATTCAGAAAATCCGAGCCCCCTGCCGAGCTTGAAGTCAATCCACAAATCGAAGCGTTTTTACAGGACTATTCGATCGAGGTGATGCCGCGCACCGCTGAGAAAGTCGAAAATTTCCGCGATCTTTTACCTGCTGGGACCCGCGTCTATATTGCCCATATCGAGGGCACCCCGATTGAAGACATGGTGCGCACCGCCGCGCGCCTGAACAACGATGGGTTTGCGGTTATGCCGCATTTTCCAGCGCGGATCATTAAGGACTCCGCGACGCTGAACGATTGGATCGCGCGCTATCAGGGTGAAGCTGACGTTAAACAAGCGCTTTTGCTGGCAGGTGGCGTGGACGCCCCGCATGGCGATTTTGAAAGCTCGATGCAGCTGCTGGAAACTGGCGCCTTTGATGCGGCTGGTTTTAAAAGACTGCACGTGGCCGGGCATCCTGAAGGCAACAAAGATATCGACCCGAAAGGCGGGCGCACCAATGTAGATGCAGCACTACGCTGGAAGCAAGATTATTCGAATAAGACCGACGCACAGATGGCAATTGCCACGCAGTTCGCTTTTGAGGCCGGACCAATCATTGACTGGGCCAACGGGCTGAAAGCCGAAGGAATTGATTTGCCGATCCATATCGGGATTGCCGGACCTGCAAAGCTGCAGACGCTGATCAAATTTTCGATTGCGTGTGGTGTCGGGCCGTCCTTGCGCGTCTTACAAAAGCGGGCGCGCGATGTGACCAAACTGTTGCTGCCGTTTGAGCCAACCGATGTTATTTCGCAGCTGGCCGCGCACAAAGCCGCCAATCCAGACTTCAATGTCAGCCATGTGCATTTCTTTCCACTTGGCGGGATCAAGGCAAACGCGGGATGGGCGCAGAACCATGGTGGCACCAGCGGCGTCGCGGCGTCTGCTTCATAACCATTATGGGAAAGTTTCACACCCCAACACCTTCCCCAAGTATATGATTGTCTTTAGGGCAAACTGCAGAACCGCGTTTTGTTGCGCGCAACATTTGCGACAAGCACCCTCTTGCTGAGAGACCAAAAATAGCTTCTTTGAAAAGGCCAAACTCGATGACACGCACGATCGTAGAATCCAAATCAAAAACCGCGATCATCGGATTTGATCAACCCTTCTGTGTGATTGGCGAGCGGATCAACCCAACGGGGCGTAAAAAACTTGCAGCCGAGCTTGAAGCCGGTGATTTTTCCACCGTTGAAAAAGATGCGGTCGCTCAAGTTGCCGCCGGAGCCACTGTTTTGGATGTGAATGCAGGTGTGGTCTACAATTCGAACCCCAACCCGAATGAAACAGAACCGCCCTTGATGACCAAAATGATTGAGCTGGTTCAGGGACTTGTGGATGTGCCGCTTTGTATTGACAGCTCAGTTCCGGCTGCGTTGGAAGCGGGTTTGGCCGTTTGCGAAGGCCGTCCCCTATTGAACTCGGTGACAGGCGAGGAAGACCGGTTAGAACTGATTTTGCCCCTGGTAAAAAAATACAACATACCCGTGGTGGCCATTTCCAACGACGATACCGGGATTTCAGAAGACCCCGAGGTCCGCTTTGCCGTGGCCAAAAAAATTGTTGAACGCGCCGCAGATTTTGGCATCCCAGCCCATGATATTGTCGTCGATCCATTGGTGATGCCGATCGGAGCGATGGGCACAGCTGGGCTGCAAGTGTTCACACTGGTGCGCAAGTTGCGCGAAGAACTGGGCGTGAATACCACGTGTGGCGCGTCCAATATCTCTTTTGGATTGCCCAACCGTCACGGCATCAACAACGCATTTTTGCCAATGGCCATGGGTGCTGGCATGACATCGGCCATTATGAACCCAGTCGCCCTTCCGGTTGGGGCTTCAAAAATTGTGGAAAAACGCGCGGCCGTGGAAGCCGCTGGAATCGTGTTGCCAGACGGTATGGAAGACGAAGCGTTTGTGCAAATGTTTGGAATGGGATCAACGATGCCACGCCCTGGCACAGAAATGGAGGCCATCCGGGCCGCAAACTTCCTGACGGACAATGACCCACATGGTGCCGAATGGATACGCTCAAATCAGCCCTCAGGTGGTTCCGAAGCGCGCGGACGTCGTGGCCGTGAAGGCGGGCGGCGCCGTCGCAGTTAAACCGGCCCGTTTACATAAAAATGTCGCCACCATAGCAACAATTTTCCGCACAAACTGCTGCTCCGTAACGAAGCCTTAAGAACAAGCGCGCTATCCGTTGGGTGTCTTAAGGAAAGAACGGGGACCGCGAAATGCCTCTAGGTTTTATGTTTGGCAAGGTCACTTGGTATGAGTGAACCATTATTATTGTCCGCAAAATTAGATCTTTCGGCGGCTCTTGGCCTCGTCAACGATCTTAAAGAAATTGATGGCGACATCCAAGTAAATGCGTCCGAGGTCTCACATATGGGATCATTGTGCGTGCAAGCTCTTTTAGCTGCTGCACGACAAGCAATTGCCAATGGCCATACAATGCAAATTACAGGCATTTCCGAAAAGGTCAGCGCACAATTAGACGTCATGGGATTGAGCCCTAAAACTTTAATGGAAGGTGCACAATGACTCTTGAAATACTTGCAGTCGATGACAGCCAGACCATGCGGAATATGATCCGTTTGGCATTGAAAACAGATGATTTTGAGGTGCACACCGCAGATGATGGCGTCCATGGTCTTGAAGTTCTGGAAGGTCTTTCACCGGATGCGATTATTACAGACATAAACATGCCACGTATGGATGGGTTTGGGTTTATCGAAGCCGTTCGAGAACAGGAAAAGCACCGCGCCACGCCGATCCTTGTCTTAACGACAGAGAGTGCTCCTGAACTAAAGATGAAAGCGCGCACGGCAGGGGCAACCGGCTGGATCGTGAAACCATTTGACCCCAGCAAGCTCATCAAAGCCTTGCATATGGTCGCTGGGTAAGGATCTGTCGAGATGAGTGATGATATGGACCCAATGGCCGAAATCCGCGCTTCGTTTTTTATCGAATGCGAAGAATTGCTGGAAGCGCTGCAAGACGGATTGCAAAGTTTAGACGACGGCGAAGTTGACAGCGAAACAATCAATGTCGTCTTTCGTGCAGTGCACTCGATCAAAGGGGGTGCGGGGGCATTTGGTCTGGAACCATTGGTTCGGTTCGCGCACCGGTATGAAACAGCTTTAGATGAAGTGCGTTCTGAACGCATGGAAGTTACTGACGACGCGATGAAGCTGTTTTTTCAAGCAGCCGATCATGTATCTGATTTGGTGCGTGTTTGTCGCGATGACGAACCTATTCCGTCGGACCGGTCAGTGGAGCTTCTAAAAGAACTCGACGCGCTTATCGGCGAGCTTGAAGAGGAAGAAGAAGAGGTTATTGAATTTAAACCGGCGGGATTGTCCTTGGACCTCGGCGGTGGGGCTTTGCCGGATATCGGCGCGCCCTCTTTGCCTGATCTTCCGTCACCAGCGGCCGAACCTTCGGCCTCTGATGTCGTCGTTGTATTCAAACCTCATTTAGAGCTTTTTGAAACTGGCAATGAGCCCTTTCAAATCCTTCGCGCCTTACAAGAGCTTGGTCCGTGTACGACAGAGCTCGTTTCTGACAACCTTCCGACGCTTAATGATCTAGAACCAGAAAAAAGTTACTTTTCATGGCGCATTACGATCACAACAAAGGCCGATGAGGCAGAAATCGCATCCGTTTTTGAGTTCGTGGATGGGTTGTGTGATTTAGATATACAGCAAGCCGCGACATTGTCAGATCTAGGGCCGCCTGAAGCAAGTGCTGAACCGTCGGAGCCTGAACAATCGGCCCCTGGGCCAGATGTGGCGACAGATGAAATAGAACCAGTCGAAGTTGACTCCCCATCCAAAGCGTTAGCGCCTAATCCGGACGACGCAAAGAAAGAGGCTGCTGCAAAAGTGCCTGGAAAAGCCAAAGCGGGAGCATCTGCAAAGTCGGTTGTTCGTGTCGACCTAGACCGAATTGAGCGCCTAGTTAACCTCGTTGGTGAATTGGTAATCAACCAAGCCATGCTCTCACAAAGTCTTGAGGAAGCAGGATTGTCGCCGCATTCAGATGCGATGAACGGCTTAGAAGAATTCCAAAGACTGACCAGGGACATCCAAGACAGCGTGATGATGATCCGTGCTCAACCTGTCAAATCGCTTTTTCAACGTATGTCACGGATTGTTAGAGAATCATCCTCAGCCGTCGGCAAAGACGTGCGTCTCATTACTGAAGGCGAAAACACAGAAGTCGACAAAACGGTTATCGAACGTCTAGCTGATCCACTGACTCACATGATCCGCAATGCCGTCGATCATGGTCTTGAAGGGCCAGACGCCAGAAAAGAAACAGGAAAATCAGCACAGGGCGTAGTTCGTCTCTCCGCTTCACACAAGTCTGGTAGGGTGGTTATTGAAGTCGCTGACGACGGCGCAGGAATTAATCGTCAAAGGGTCTTCGAAATCGCAGTCTCAAAAGGGCTCGTTGCCGCTGACGCAACTTTGAGCGACTCAGAAGTCGATAATCTCTTGTTCCTGCCTGGGTTTTCTACGGCAAAGGAGGTATCCGATTTGTCCGGACGCGGTGTCGGGATGGATGTGGTACGCACAGCAATACAAGCATTAGGAGGTCGAATAACTATTTCTTCGACGCCGGGTGAAGGCACCACTTTCTCAATTTCTTTGCCACTTACTTTGGCCGTATTGGATGGAATGGTTGTCGAAGTCGCCGCGGAAACTTTAGTTATTCCTTTGAATTTAGTCATCGAAACGCTGACCCTGAATGATCTGCAAGTAGATCATATCAAACCAGGGACAATGTCGATCCGAGTAAGAGGTGAATTCCTACCTGTGTACGACTTGGGCGTAGCTCTCGGATACAGAACGCCGTTAGACGATGTTTCTGAATGCGTTGTGCTTTTGATTTCGCAAGAAGATGGCCAGCGATTTGCGGTTATAGTTGATGAGATACGCGATCAAAGACAAGTTGTGATTAAGGGTTTGGACGAAAGTTTCTATCGTTCGCCGGGAATAGCCGCCGCTACTATTCTAGGGGATGGTCAGATCGCTCTTATCTTGGATCCCACAGATATTGTTTACAATCAGCAGACGCAGCCAACAGTGTCTGAAACAGACTTAGTGATAGGAGCTTAAAATGAAGGAACCTAACGACACACCCTGCGAATTTCTTACATTTACGCTTTCCGAACAAGAATATGCGCTCGACATCATGTCAGTTCGAGAAATCCGCGGATGGACAAAGACCACTCCGATGCCACACGCGCCAGATTTCATGCGTGGCGTAATCAACTTACGCGGCACAGTTTTACCTGTTATCGATCTCGCAGTGCGGCTTGGCCTCGAAAAAACAGAAACGACCGAGCGAAACGTTATTATTGTAGTGAAGCATCAGGACGCAGTCACAGGTCTATTGGTTGATGCCGTTTCGGACATCATAACCCTGTCCAATAGCGACATGCAGCAACCCCCCGAAGTTGGACTAGACACGTCGTCTAACACCATCAGTTCGCTCAGCCTATATGATGAAAGAATGATTAGAATTCTTCAATTGGGGTCAATAGTTGTTGCGGCCACAGAGATTGCAGCTTGATAGATGGCGGACATTGGAGGCACACTAGCTGAACGAGAGTTTTCGAAGATAGCGCAAATTGCTTACTCCGAGGCAGGCTTGGTCTTAGAACCCGCCAAAAGAATGATTGTGCAATCCCGTGTAAGACGCAGGTTGTCAGTTCTTGGCATGACTAACTTTGAAACCTATTGTGAATTTTTGAACTCAGCCAGCGCGAGTTCTGAAATTCCAGACTTGATCACGTGTCTTACTACAAACGTATCCAGTTTTTTTCGGGAGGCTCATCATTTCGACCATTTGTGCAATCAAATTGCGCCCAAGTTACTGGCCAAAATGGACGCCAATCAGCCTGTCAGGATCTGGTCTGCTGGCTGTTCAAATGGTCAAGAGCCGTATTCTATTAAAATGGCTTTGCTTGACGTAGATAATCGTTTCGAAGACCCGAGCTGCAAAATCTTAGCGACCGACATAGATGAAAATGTTTTGAAATACGCAAAAACTGGCCAGTATACCGAGGAACAACTGCAGGGTGTAGAGGACAGAGTAAGATCAAAGTACTTTCAAAAACTGAACGATCTAAGTTACTCTGTTACTGCCAATGTTCGAAAGAATATAGTATTCAATCGACTGAACCTTATTTCTGAATGGCCAATGCGCCAGAAAATTGATGTCATTTTTTGCAGAAATGTGATGATCTACTTCGATCAAGTAGTTCAGGATTCTTTGGCTGAAAAATTTTCCAATGCACTGTCTGATGACGGGACAATTTTCGTCGGGCACTCGGAAAGGTTTAAACACAACGTGTTGGTTCCTGACGGAAATACAACATACTCCAAACGACCTGTTTAAAGGTCGCTTCCAGTCTCTATCACAAATTAGGAAGACAAATGGCGCTCAGAGATCAAATTAGAATAATGGTTGTCGACGACATGTCGACAAGTCGAGGTTTAATCACGCAGGCATTGGAGGCTCTCGGAGTTCGCAACGTATCTACAGCTGAAGATGGCGCAAATGCTTTGGCAAATTTTGCTAAAGCACCTGTCCACATGATAATATCAGACTACAATATGCCAAACATGGACGGGCTGCAATTGTTGCACCGTCTTCGTTCCAATGATGCGACAAAGGGAATTGGTTTTATTTTGATCACTGGAAGGGCTGAAAAGGAAATTATTGAACACGGAACCAAGCTTGGGATGAACAATTACTTGAAGAAGCCGTTTCAACCGGCAGATCTAAAGAATTGTATCGAAGCAGTAGTTGGGCCTCTTTGATGACAGCTGAAACTGGATCTTATCAAATCCACAACGAACAATACGTTGAGTGCCTAATTAGGGCACTCAGCAAAGCTCTAGACAGCATCAAGTTATTTGAAGACAATTTCGCCATTGTTTTGGAAAAAAATTCCAATTTTCCAGAAGAGCTACTTATTGCATCACAGCAGATTGACTTAACAGACCAAATATTAAAGGATTCCGTATCAGCTTTACAAGTCCTGAAAAAAGGCGCGGTGAACGGCGGCTCTCACGTCGACTTGTGTGGGGTTTCCAATAACTTAAAGCTAGAAGTTGTCAGAAATATATTTCTAGAAACTCTCAAGACCAAGTATGAAGTCTCACAACATTCGTTAGCAAAATGTAGCGATACTCAAATAGAATTTTTTTGAGAGCTATGGTCGAATCTGGTGTTCAGAAGGTTTGAATGTTGGCGGTGCATCGGTAATCCCCCCATTTTTAATGGGGTCCAGCCGTAGAATTCACGCGGCCATTTTCAGTTTCATGGCGGGTGTGATGCCACCGATGCCCATGTTCGGGCGGTCGTTGTTATATGTCCAGAGCCATTGTGTGGCCTGATCCT
>JBGCEM010000118.1:0-24862 GCA_045106335.1 Paracoccaceae bacterium
GGGCGTGGTGTTGTTTGAGCGTGTCGGGCGCGGCCTTACGCTGACCCCCAGCGGCATGGAACTGCTGGAACATGTCCGTGGCATGGGCGAAGCCGCAGGGCGCGTATCTCTTGCGGCACTTGGTCAAAGCCAAGCACTGGACGGCAGCATCAGCATTTCCGCCAGCGAAACCTACGCGGCAGTTCTACTCCCACCGATCATCGCTAAGCTCCGGGTCGAAGAACCCGGTATTCACGTTGAAATCGTGGTTTCAAACAGCGCGAGTGACCTGCTAAGACGCGAGGCGGACATCGCGATCCGTAACTTTCGCCCAACAGAACCGGACCTGATCGCCAAAAAGCTCGGCATGGCGGACGCGATCCTTTATGCTTCCCCCGCTTATGTCGAAAAGCTGGGGCATCCCAAAACACCCTACGACCTGCGGCACGCTGATTTTGTCAGCATTGATCACGCTGGCAGCATGATCAAACCACTCAACGGTTTGGGCCTTGGCTTGACGGAGGCCAACTTTCCCTTGCTGACCGAAAGCTACCTGGTGATGTGGGAATTGGTGAAACAAGGGGCCGCCATCGGCATCCTCGACTCCTATATCGGCGATGCAGACCCCGGCGTGGTGCGGGTGCTGCCCGATTTGGAGCCGCTGTCATTTCCGATCTGGCTGGTCGCGCACCGCGAGTTAAATACGAGCCGCCGTATCCGGCGGGTGTATGACTTTCTCATCGACGCGTTGAAACGCTGAATTATCAGTGGCTACCGCCGTGGCGCAATCGGCTTAGCGTTACGGGCGTTACGCCTAAGAACGACGCGATGAGCGCATGGTTGAAGATGTCTTCATAGCCCGGATAGGTCTCGCGGAACCACATAAGCCGATCTGACCCGCCAAGGGCGGCAAGGCACCATTCGCGATCCGCTTTTTGGTTTAGGGCGTCTCGTAGAACACCGTTGGCCCAGTTTCGAATTGGCTCTGATGCAATCATCAGCTGCGTCAGCAGATCGCTGTTGATCCGAGCAATTTGCGCGTCAGTCGTCGCTGTGATCGAAACGACGGATTGACCTGTTCGCGTGCGCGCGATGTTCGGCGTCACAACACATGGGCCAACAAAGAGTCCAACACACACTTCCTTCCCATCCGGATCGCAAATCGTGCTGGAAAGGGAGCCACTCAAGAGGATGAATTCATCGGCGCAGATATCTTCTTGGGCAACGATCTGGCGTTTGGCACCCAAGCGGACCGCCGCCCACTTGACAGCGAAACTTTCAAGACAGCTTCCCTGAGACAAGTCAGGCGATTGCATCAAAAACGTCCGTAGATTCATCTTAGTTAGCCTTATCAAATGATAATGCGGGGGGCTTCGTCTGTTGGCATGTGTGACACAAATGAAGGAGCTTGAAAAATGATCGAGAAAATTTGGACCAGACATTTGGGGTTAGCGACGATTTTCTTTGGGGGTCTGGGGGCATTGATCTATGGGCTGATGATTACTGTGACGCTCGCCCATATTAAGGCAATTTCCGGTCAAGTGCCATTTGATATGCGCCCAATGGGTTACAGCCCGCAAGATGCCGTAGCGCTTTTGGAAGGTTTGGGCGCTGAGGGCCGCCGGTACTACCTGAGCTACCAAATCCCGCTCGACACCGTCTATCCAGCTTTGCTTGCGCTTACCCTTGTGTCTTTGATGCGGAAGTTTGGTCAAGACATGCCCACCCATCGGCTCGTCCGGCTAGGCATCATTCTTTCGATTGGGGCGGCTCTTTGTGACTATGCCGAAAACCTTGGCATTACTGCCATGATTTTGAGCTGGCCCGACCACTCCGCACCGCTTGTCTATGCAAGCAGCATCGCGACACTCGCCAAATCTGTCCTGACGACAGCGGCAGTGTTGGTGGCTATCTTGATTGGGGGTCTGGCGACGGCAAAATGGGCGCGGCGCGATATCGAAACTGCAAGAAGAACCCTTTAAGAAATGCTGTCCCAAATGCCGTATGCAAACTTGGTGCAATTTAATTAAGATCGGATCGCCCCACTTGCGGCGCGGGCGGGCCGGCATAAAGTCAATCCAACACGGCGCTTAAGCTGCGATCTGCGTTGTTGTTTCGGATGTTTGGCGGAGTTCTATACATTCATATCCATCGCCCAGCGCTTTTTGGATTTTTGCTTTCGACAGAACACGCCAATTTTCACAACTTGGTTCAATAAAGCCATGGGCTTCTAAGGCTGCCTGCAATTGCACCATGTCGTGCTCGCCGAGCCAGGATCGCTTGCTGCGCCGAGATGAAGCGACCCAGCTTCGGACCAATTGATTGATAACCACTGGTTTTCGCCGCGAGAAACTTGTGATGTGATGCGTGATATAGCTTGTTGCTCCGGAATTCCGCCTCGCAATTATTCCAATATGCTGGTTTGATTGCGCCACCATACCAATCAAGTGAAGCGCAGACCCCTCGCAGGCCAGGATCGTCTTAGCGGCTTTGTAGGTTGCGATTTGCGTTGCCAAATCATGATCTTCTGGGTGAAAAATCGAATAGCCTTGGGCTTTTAGGTTCCGTTCTAATTCTCGCTCACCCAGAATGCGGCCCAAAGACAAGCGAAGATTGCTGCGACTGACATAGACCTTTTCCGCGCCGACAGGCGCAACATCCGATGCGAAATGATCCGCCATTGCTTGTCGAAACGGAAGCGAGCCCGCAGAAATACGCCCAATCCCAAACCCCTGGCCAGGAACGAATAATCTATCCACCTGCGTAGGCTGATTGATTATTTTTATGCGTGCATCACACCCCAAAAGCTGCACAAATTCCTGTTGATATGGAAGAACCCGACCCCCGCGTCGCGGCCGCTTTGGGATAAAAAGGATCCCATCGATATGATCACGCAATTGCGGCACGGCCCACAGCCTGGATGTGCTTTCCACAAGAAAATGGCCAAAATGGTTCCACAACACGCCCCCCCATAGCCACGTCCCAGACAGCTTTTTGACACGACCCTTGGCTGGTTCAGGGCACACGGTCAACGGGCGATGCTTTCGCCACAATGCGCCACGCGGACAGTAACGACCATCCGCGTGCAATACACCCGCTGGCTGCACGAAACTGCTTTCCAAGGCTGGAATGACAAAGGGATCTTCAAGATCTAGCAATGCGCTGGACCACCCACGTCGCGGGTTTGGCGGAGACAGTTGGAAGGCAGGAGGCGACACGGTCATGGCGCACGCTCACAAACCCAAACCGTACGTGTCGATTCCGAAACTCTTTTATTGAACCCGGCTGCACGTAGGATGGATTTGCAGCGCTTCATGCCACCAACTCCGTAGGCTTTCGGATGAAATTCAATAACTAAGCCGCGAATACTGTCCAAATTTGCGTGCGTTAAAAAATCAAGCTCCGCGCCTTCGACATCCATCACAAGAATGCTTGGTTTAAAGGTTTGTCGCACGATCTCATAGGCGGCTGTCGGGACCCAAACGGGTTTCCGTCGCCGCGAACCAGACGCCAAAAGCGAAGATCCTAAGAAACTTGAACCCACGAAAATTGGAACGCGGTGGCCAGAAGGTTGTGACGCCAGCAGTATTTGGTTTTTCACCTGAATGCGCCATGATATCCCATTCAGTTGATACAGCTCTTGAATATGCGGAATCAGGGCTGGGTTCGCTTCAAAGCTGAGGATCGCTTGTGGTTGGGCATTCTGAGCAATCGCGGCCCCGACAATGCCAAGCCCTGCGCCCATTTCCAAGACGCGATCATCCTTGTTGATCAAAGCCAAAGCGCCCAAGATTTCAGATCTTTCATACAGGCCCGCATTGATCCGCGCCACGCGCCCAGGATTCAAATACGGGGACATCGGAACATCAACACCAAAGCACTGCGCAACCGTCGCAGTGGGACTTTCCATCAAGAGATTTTGTGCAGCCATCGACTTCACCCAACTTTCGCTAAATCCGAAGCATCCATACGCATCAGGGTTAACGTCGTTGGGTTTCGGGAAAATTACCTTAGGTGCCATCAAGCTGGAAATGGCAGATCATTTTCAATCGAATTTGAAATAAAGCGTTTCGAGTAAGATTTAAGTCACTTGTTCGCGACCTCTCGCTTTGGTCGAACGCAAAAAGTGATCACCGATGGCTCATGTTAAACTCGAAAAGTTAAAGTCACGCGGTGCGTTGTCCTTGCGCCTACCGTGTTTCATAGATCGGTTGCTCCGCCACGGCCTTAGGCGCTTCAAATGCAGCACGCAACAATAAAGCCAAGCGTTTGGAATCAAACGGCTTTGTCAACAAGACCGTCGTTCCCAGTTGATACGGGTCGGCTTTCAGATCGGCGGCCGGATACCCTGACATGAAAATGACGTGCAGCTCAGGATCCAATTGCATCGCTTGATTGGCGAACTCAGCTCCACTCATGCCTCCCGGCAACATCACATCGCATAGTGCAACCCGGACATCCTTCGTGGCGTCCAAAATCTGACGGGCTTGTCGAGCATTGCTGGCAGTCAGCGGGTGATAGCCCATCAACTCAAGAAGTTGGCCCAAGTAAATCCGGACATCATCCTGATCCTCTAGGACAAGAATGCGCTGCCCGGCCCCTTTTGGCGTATCAGGCGCAATAACCGGCTGACTGGGGGCTTCAGGCATCACTTGCGCCCTTGGCAAATACACCCGAACAGTTGTACCGGCCTCGGCGCGACGCACGATTTCAGCATGTCCTTTGGATTGTTTGGCGAACCCATAAACCATCGATAGCCCTAATCCGCTGCCTTTGCCGACAGCTTTGGTCGTGAAAAAGGGTTCAAATGCATGGGACAGCTCGTCGTTCGTCATCCCCTTACCCGTATCTGAGACCGACAACACGACATAGTCCCCGTCCACCAAGTCATCGCTATCCCAACCCGCAACCGTCCGGTTTTGACACATCACTGAGAGTGTCCCCCCTTGTGGCATGGCATCGCGCCCATTCAATCCCAGGTTCAACAACGCATTTTCAACTTGATTAGGATCTGCCAAGACAGGCCAACTGTTCAAATCATACTGAAAATCAATCACCACGTCTTCGCCCAACGTCCGGTTAAGCAACGACTCCATGTCCCGCAGCAGATCATTCAAATCCACGACCCGTGGCGCCAAAGGTTGTTGCCGCGAAAACGCCAACAGACGCTGAGTTAATTCGCTGCCTTGCATCACTGCGCGTTTGATCGGGTGCAAATAATCCTGGGCATTGGTCATATTTTCTTGGATCAGATCAACATTGCCGCCAATCACGGTCAGCAAATTGTTGAAATCATGGGCAATACCGCCTGTTAGCTGACCTACCGCTTCCATTTTCTGCGCCTTGTGAATCCGTTCGACAGATTTCGTCCGCTCGGTCACATCCAAGGATGTCAGTAGGATCCGACGATAGGTGTGTTCATGCCCGGCAAGCACCATCCAGGAACTGGCCACGCGTCGTGGCTCGCCCGTGATGGGATAGACGGGGATTTCATAGGACAGAGTCGGCTTGCCCGCATGGATCGCCGTAATTGTCTGGCGCACGATATCCATGGATGCTGCGCTTAACTGACGGGTTACACGTGTCAACATATCGGATTTTTGAGTATATCCATGCAGGTCCAAAGACGCACGGTTTGCATCCACAACGACGATCAAAGCGCCACAACGCTCAATAAACTCTGGGTTGGCATCCAAATACTGCTGTAACACCTCTGGATCCGAGATCTCTAACTTGTCCACTGCACGCTTCACGCCAGACAGATCTTCTTCCCGGATCGCAACCGGGGCTGCGTCGAACAATCCGCGAAAGCGGGCTTCGCTGCGCTTACTTTGTTCCTCCGCATCAACCCGTTCTTGGATTTCGCGCCGAAGAACCATGTTTGTATGCTCAAGCTCTTCGGTATGCGCTTGAGTTTGGCGGCGGGCTTGTGATGTGGCTTTCGCCATTTGGTCGACACCCTGATCCAGCGAAAAGAACTCTCGGATCCGAAAGAATGTCCGCGGCACGCTTTTGTCGATCGTGTCTTTTGCAGCACCCACATCATGTATCTTTTGCTCGACCCGGTGGATGCGCGCGGCAAACATTCCAGCCACAGCCCAAGCCAATAGCAACGACAAGCACAGTCCAATGTTCAGGATAATAAGGGCATTGCGATTGAAGATCTGCGCGGCTTCTTCCAATTCACTGACTGGCTGTGGCACCATAACCCCCCAGCCCGGTCCAGACACAGCTGTAAATCCTGCGATCATAGAGGCTTGCATTGCTGGCGAAAAAAACGTGTCTACCCCCGTTTCGCCCAGCTTCATGCGCGCCACGGCACTTAGATTGGACATGTCAAACGCAACGCGTTCCCATTCTGCCGAGGGATGCGCCAAAGCGCGCCCAGTGTGATCCACAATCGCTGCATGGCCCCTACGCCCAAACGCAATGCGTTTCTGGAGGGTGCGAAAAAAGTCTGTGTGAATGGCACCTACAACTAAGGAAGACCCCAGCTCGGTCACGGCAAAGATCCGAGGCCGCCCCTGATCCGGAATCGAAACCCCCGACATCCCAACCCGGACGCCTGCACTGAGCGCTTGAAAACGCGCCAGACGGGCTGGATCGATCTGTGCGGGGCAGGGATGGGTTTCGGACAGAAAAGAGCGTGTCACTCGGCCAGAGGCACGATCCACGACACAGATGTGACGAAAATACAGATTATCGAAGAGGGGCCGCGCTTCTTCGCCAGCCCCGGCTACAATTTCAGCTGCGAAGCTATCCAGGGTCGTTACAATATCGCGGTGATATGTTTCAAGCGCTGCACCCAGGTTGTTCGCGATCAGCAAGTGCCGCTCTCGGACTTCCGTATATTTATTGTCGACAATTCCAGAATAAGGCCACAACCAAAACACAAGCAGTGGCACCATCGATGCGATTGCGAAAGCGGCTGTTAAATATGTGCGGACGTTCAACCTCATGTTGAAACGATACGCGAACGCAGCGGTATGAGAAGCCCCAAAAGCTCTCATAGCCGGTCTGGCATTAACTTTTTCGTAACCTATAGCAAAAATTCCGTGTTTGGTGCCAAATTTGCCTATCCGAAATCAAACACATTCTGTAACGGACCCAGCTGCTGCGAATCTGAAATCCCCTCTAAAACGATCAGATGGGTGGGTGCCAATTGGATCGCGACGTTCGCCCCCGCCTGCAGGAACGCCACGCTGTCGACATCCAAGCCAAAGCCATTCAGCGCAATCAAATCGCCCTCCGCTACAGAAAAGTCAGCGATCACATCCACGATAAACGTTCCCGTTTCCTCGCCCGCCTCAAAAATAAAGACGTCGCTATCGGCCCCGCCAACCAATCGGTCCAAGCCTTGCCCGCCTTGCAGGACGTCAAATCCAGCCCCGCCCTGCAACAGATCATCGCCCGCTTCACCAAACAAACTGTCGGATCCACCCGCGCCAATCACAACGTCACCGCCAGCCCCCGCATAAACTTCGTTGTCCCGTTCATCGGTCGTCAAGAAGCGATCCGCAGCACTGCTTAAGCTGTGCACAATCGTGGTCGACACCAAACCATAGGACCGGCCCACATCCCCAAACGAAACATCGTTGGCACCAAAGCTGCTAGGATCCAAGTCTTCCAAAAGCACAAACCGACCACTGCCGAGGTTTATAGACGTATTGCCCCCCAAAGCCCCAATCGCCAGATCCCCAAAGCTGGTAAGCCCAAATCCAGTCAGTTCCAGCATGTCCTCGCCCGGGGTGAAATCCACGATGAAATCCGCCGTCAAGCCAGTGCCAAAATCACCCGCATCAATGGCAAAAATATCCGCATCTGCGCCACCAATCATCTGGTCAGAGCCAAGTCCGCCAATCAGAATGTCCGCGCCGGAACCGCCCTGCAGCACATCATCCCCGCGACCGCCCGACAGGATATCATCCCCACCAGAGGTCAGGATCGCATCCCCCCCGGCATCGCCAAAGACCCGGTTTTCCCCAGATCCCGTGGTGATAAACCTCTCGCCCGCAACGCTAAGCTGGGTCGCCCCGGACGGTGCGATCTGAATGGTCGTATCCACCCCATCCGAGACAATTTCAAACGATTGCTGGTCGAAATCCCCATCCAAGGTAAAGCGTGCATCGACAACGCCGTCGCTGTCCGCGTCGATCTCAAACACCGCAGACCCGGTGAACAGCCGCATCGAGGCCGCATTCAAAGCGGTCGCTGTCACCAAGATCATGTCTTCGCTGTCAAAATCAGTCACCCGATCCCCATCCAGATCCGACAAAGCGCCCTCAATCTGGTCAGCCCCTTCCCCCGTTTCAATCATATCGCCGCCACTGCCGGGGCGGAACATATCCTGCCCACGCCCCCCAATGAAGTGATCAGGATCGCGGCTGCCGACAAAAATATCGTCCCGCGACGTCCCGGTTACCGTTTCAATGCTGACCAGCGTGTCGATCCCATCTGCACGGGTGACTGTGCCCGCCTGCATGTCCACAACGATATTGCCGATGAACTCACCAGCATAATTGGCATCATCCTGACCTTGGCCGCCATCAAGCGTATCATTGCCCGGCCCGCCAATCAGAACATCATCACCCTTTCCCCCATTCAGCGCATCATTGCCAGTGCTGCCCAGCAGGCTTTCACTACGTTCGGTCCCATCCACCGCGCCACCGCCATCTGGGGCTTCGAACACAGGCAAAAACGCGTTGGGCAAACGGATATTGATCTGGTCCAGTTCGTCGACTGCAACGCCTTCCAGCACCAGCCGCCCGCCTTGTGCGAATTGGATCGTCGTATCGACCGTACCTGTGGCATTGTCCAAAGCATCGCGCGCATCCAAGAATTCAAAGTCGCGCAGGTTCAAGAAATCGACACCGACTTCGAAATCGGTCACGGTCAGATTGGCGCCACCACTGACAATTTCAAACAGATCCGCCCCAGAGCCACCCGACACCGTATCGCTGCCCGTGCCACCGGTGATGGAATCCGAACCGCCCCCACCGTGGAACACCGCATCCGTGGTGCCGCCCCGGAAAATATCGTTCTGATCCGTGCCGATGACGACCTCAAAGCCGCTGATCACATCGCGTGCACCAAAGGTGTCGCGGGCCTCGCCGAACAGCATATCAACGTCCAGGCCCCCGGTCCCAGTTTCGCGGCTGAAGTCCAGCGTATCTTGGCCCGCACCACCGTCCAGCGTATCGACCCCGGCATTGCCGACAAACAGATTATCGCCATCATCGCCCAAGAACAGATCCGCGCGGTCGGTCCCAATCAAGCCCTCGATACCGTTAAAGCTGTCCAGCGCACCGGCGCGATCCTGGCCCAGTTTCGTTTTCAGTGACGCCCCCACACCCGTTGTGCCGGCTTCCTGGCTGTAATCCACGATGTCAAAACCGGCACCGCCAACAAAGCTGTCATCGCCGCCAAAGCCGGTGAAGATGTCACCACCCAGATCTCCGGTCAGCTGGTTGGCCTGATCATCGCCCCGGATCACATCGTCAAAGGCAGACCCCGCCGCGTTCTCAATAGATGCTAGCGTGGCAATCTGGGCGCCATTGCTGCGCACTGCGCCACCGCTCAGATCAATGGAAACAGCCGCTGCGGCTTGGCTTAGATCTATCCAATCCTGTCCGTTGCCCCCATCGTACTCAGACAGATCTGTGCCTTGATGCACCAGTAGGTCATCATCATCCCCGCCACGTAACGTGTCTGAACCTGCGCCACTAAGCAAAGTGTCATTGCCCGCGCCAGCACTGATAAAGTCATTGCCCGCACCGCCATCAAATAGGTTGTCTGCACCGTCCCCTGTGAACGAGTCATTGTTCTTGGAACCGAAGACACTTTCGATATCTTGCACAAATTCAAAGTTGCCATACGTATCGCGCACCGAGCTACTGGGCAGGTTCACGACCACCTGGCCGGACCCCGTTTCGCGGGAAAAGTCGATGATGTCAGACCCGGCCCCGCCCACATAAGAATCTCTGCCTGTGAGACCCATGAAGTAGTTATCCCGGCTGTCCCCGATGAAGTCATCGCCGCCGGTGGTGCCAATCACCCCCTCAAAGCCGGTCAACCTATCACCCGCCAAATCATCCGGGTTGATGGCCGTGGTGCGCCCTGTCAACAGATTGATCTGAAAGCCCAGATCTGAAGGCGCAAACCCCGTCTTGGCATAGGACACAATGTCGAACCCATCACCGCCATCATAGATCGCAAACGCCCCTTGCGAGATCAGCACGTCATCGCCGCCCAATAGGTCGATCTGTTCCATACGGCCGGAATTCGCGACATTGTCGATCAAATCGCCTTGGTCGGTCCCGATCAAATGCTCGATATTGCGGAAATCCACCAACAGCTCTGCACCGGCCCCAATGACCAAATCCGTATCCGTCGTCAGTGGGCCGCTAATCACAGATTCCAGCGCGTAGGCGTCACCCTGAGGTGCGGACAGACCGATGCCTTGGTCCAGCCCCTCAAAGCTCAGCACATCATAAAAGCCAGGCGCAAAGGCATCGTTACCACCGCCATCAACCGTATCGCGACCGCCCGTATAGAAATAGGTATCCGCGCCCGCTTCGCCCAGCACAGTGTCATTGCCACTGCCGCCATGGATTTCATCGTCACCATTGCCACCTTCCAGCGTGTCGTCTCCGCTGTTGCCAAAAAGCGTGTCATTGGCGTTGCGCCCCAGGATCCGGTCATTCCCGGCCCAGCCGATCAGGACATCGTCGCCATTAAAGCCGAACAACCCGTCATCCAGAACCGAACCTGCAACTTGTTCGATCCCATCAAAGGTCATCAATTGCTGAGCCGAGTTCAGCCGGAAGACGATCCCCCCAGGCATGTCCAGCGCCACTGGCAGGGTCGAGTTGATGAAGTTCAGCGTATCAAAGCCGCTGCCACCATCAAAGAAGTCGTTCGAGCCATTGGCATAGATATAGGTATCATCCCCGCCTGCCCCATCAATCGTGTTGGTGCCCAGCCCGCTGACAATTACATCCGCTTCACTGCTGCCGGTGATCGTGTCATTGCCCGCGCCGATTTCGATATTGACCGAACTGTCCGCGCCGGTGAACATGTCGGCCTTGTCGGTCAGAATGAACGTTTCGATGTCAAACACCCGGTCCAGATCGCCATAGGTGTCAAACGCCGCAAAACTATCCAGAGTGACCTCAACGCCTGATGTGCCATCTTCGAGGCTGTAATCCGCCGTATCAATCCCCGCTCCGCCGACCAGAATATCGTCGCCCGCGAAACCGGTAAGACGGTTGTCTTGCGCATCGCCCGTCAACGCATCGTTGAAATCGGTGCCCTGGATATCTTCGATATCGATCAGCGTATCTGTGTTGCCAAAGCTGTCCGTCGCGATGCCTGTGTCCAGATTGACGCTGACCCGCGCGGACCCGCCCTCGGTGCGATAAATCGCGACGTCACGACCCAAACCACCATCCAACGTGTCATCGCCTGCACGACCCGACAGGCGGTCATCGCCGGCCTCGGCCGTGATCACGTTCGCATCCGCCGAGCCCAGAAGGATATCGCCAAAATCTGTGCCCGTCAGGTTTTCCACACCTGTGAATGTGGCCAAGATCCGTGTTGGGCCTGCTGGGTCAAAACTGCCTTGATCTGTGGTTTCCAAGATGCCCGACAGGGCCGAGAGATCGGCAGATACACCCGCGCCGAAGTTGGACACATCCAGCAGGTCATTGCCCGCCCCCGCCGTCCAGCTATCGCGCCCGCCGTTCAGATCGCTGTTGGATCCATCCGGGTCGGCTTCGCCCTCAATCAGGTAAATGTCGTCGCCGGTGCCCGTGGTGACCGTGTCATCGCCTTGCCCGCCAGTAATCTGGTTATCGCCTTGCAGATCCACGATCAGGTCGTCGCCTTCTTCGCCCAGGATCACGTCATTGCCAGCATCACTGTCGAAATCTGCGCGCACTGTATCATCGCCAGATCCCGCAAAGATCAGATCATCGCCGCGCCCAGCATCAATCAGGTCGCCGCCTTCTAAAGCCGAGATCAGATCATTGCCATCAAAACCAATCACAGTGTCCGCACCGGCACCCGACACCAACGAATTGTCCGCCGAAGAGCCGCGCAACATGTCGTCAAACTCTGTGGCCAAAACGCCCTCAACGCTGGCAAAAATATCACCCTCGGCCAACCCGCCTGTCGCAGTTTCAAAATTGCGCAAATCGATGGAAATGCCGGTGTTGTTGTCGGCGTAATCCACGAAATCATCACCCAAGGATCCGTCCAACAAGTCCGCCCCAAGCGAGCCAAAGAACGTGTCATCCCCCGCAAAGCCAAAGAAGAACTCGGCCCGGTCTGTGCCTTCGAAAAACGCGTCATCCCCCGAGGTGCCAAAAAACTGCGCCCCGGTGATTTGGTCTGCGCGCTGTGTTGTGCTGAGATCGCTGGCATCGAATTTCACGCCGTTCAGTGCATCGTCAAAGAAGAACGTAAAGTTCTGCGGGTTGGCGCTTTGTGCGAAATAGCCCGTAATGCTGACCTGGTTTGATGGGCTCAGCGCCAGAACCAAATTGTTGCCCGTACTGTCCGTGCGGAAGTCCAGATCGGACTGGTTGAGTCCGATAAAATGGACCTCGGAAGGCCCTGAAAATTCATTGGCGATGATGTCGCGCCCGAACGTGTCGCCAAACACATAGCGGTCCAACCCCTCGCCGCCGATCAAAAAGTCATCGCCCCCGCGTGACACCAGAATATCATCCCCGCCATCGGACGAGATCACCCCACCGCGCAAGCCAGATGTAAACACATCGCCCGCGCTGCTGCCCGTGGTGTTCACAAATTCGATGTCTTGATACATCACCGAGCCGAAATCATGGCGCAGCAAGGTCAAATCCTGCGTATCGGTGTTCAACGCAGTGTTCAGCGCCAGCCGGTTATTTGCAATCGCATCGGCGTCACTGGCATCTAGCGACACGATGATCTGTCCCCCCGCGAACAGTCCCAACTGATAGCCGCTGTCTTGTGCGGCGACCTCAAGAATATCGCTATCCCCGGTGCCTCCGAACACCAAGTCATTGCCGCCTATATAGGTGAACAAATCGTTGTCAGCGCCACCGGACAAGCGATCATCGCCCAAAGAGCCCTGCAGGACGTCATCGCCGCCCCCAGTTTCGAACACGTCATCCAAATCGCCGCCCGACACTGTGTCATCACCTGTTCCAGTGATCACGTGATAGCGTTCGAACTGCCCGATTTGCGTGCCCAGATCATTGCCAAGATCCAGGAACTCGCGCCCTGGCTCGTCCTTTAAGCTAGGGTCCAACACGCGCAGACGCAGGTCATTGCTTTCACCGCTCAGATTGGCCAGGAACAGATCGGCGTCACCGTCGCGATCGCCCCCTGCATAGATCAATCCACCCTGGAACAGCACCGCGTCGTCAAATTCATTTGAGCCCTGCACATCCACGGCCTCAAATTCCGAGAACCGCATTTCTGTGCTACCAACATTCACAATCCAGGTTGCGGCTTGATCGATATTTTTCAGCAAGGCATCCACATCGGTGAAACCCGACGATGCCGTCACAAGCGCTGGCGTGAAGAAACCACCATCTGCATTTAACGCATCCAGCACCATCCCACCTGCGCCAAAGCTTTCGCCGGTTTCAGACATGTTGGAAATCAGCAAGCGGTCCAGTCCTGTGCCACCGCTGATCGTATCTGCACCGTGATCACCCTGCCAATAGACAAAGTCTTCATCTGCGCCGCCCAAGATTCGGTCGGCACCGCCCGCCCCGCTAAGAACGTCATTGCCCGCGCCACCGTCGATGTAATCATCCAAGCTGCCGCCGCGCACTGTGTCTTGTGCCAGGCCAAATTCCACGGAAATGCGGTCAATCCCGGCCAAGATCACACCATTGGCTAAGGACATCACGCCTTGCCCGGCGGGATCATCCTCGATCACGAAATCTAAGCCCTGGATCTGATCCGAGAAATCCGCCACGAAAAAGTCCGCATCACCTTGACGTTCGCCGCCCAGATAAGTCGAACCGCCATCATAGATCAGCACATCGTCCCAAGCATCTGATCCTTGAATATTCGTGTGCTCGATCCCGAACGCAATAATCGCGCCAGATGAGTCATTGCCGAAGCCAAAGGTGGTGATCGCCCCTGCCGCGCGCAGATCTGCGGCGGTGTTGGCATCCGCAAAGGCCGCGGTCGTGGTCACCAAGGTTTCTGCGCCGCCGGCACTGTCTGTCACCTGATAGAGCAAGCCGCGATCTGGTCCAGTGCCATCATCGTCCACTGGGCCTTGCAAGATCAGCAGATCGGTATCCACCCCTTGCGTCACAGCATTCAACTGATCGCCAAATATAACGGCACCTTGTCCGGCCTCTTGGAAGAACACATCATCGCCTTGCCCGCCAACAAGCGTGTCCAGCGCGAACCCAGAGCCCCCGCCCGATAGAAAGTCATTTTCTGCGCCGCCATCCAGGAAGTCCGTGTCCGCACCGCCGCGAAGCACGTCTTGCTGGCTGGTGCCTTTGACGACAAAACGTTCGAACTCGCCCACATAGGCGTCGGCGAACACCACCCCATTGCGCGCAGCGTCCAAGTTCAAACCACTGGGCGCGACCCCATCCACAGTCTTTTCCGCCTCGAACGCACCAAAATCAGCGACAAAAACGTCGCCCGGCTGATCACCATCTGTGTCAGCAGTGCCCCCAGAATAGGCCGTACCACCAGTATACATCACCAGATCTGCCGTTTCGTCAAACCCATCGACATTGATCACTTCAACATCACTGGCAATCCGCAGGGCAGAGGTTTCAGAACTGGCTTGTGGCGAGAGCTGCACATAGGTTTGCGTTTGCAGCGGCCCACCCCCATCGAAATCGGCGATGGCCCCAAAGGCGTCCTCGTCCGAGCCCAAGACATCATTCACCGACGACAGCATGGACAGCATGTCCTGCGCCGAACTGTCGACCGTCACGTAATCGCTGAGGCCAAAGCCCTCTTGTTCCACGGCCCACCCCAGGCCGACCCGACCCAGCAGGTTGCTATGGTCAATATCATCGGCCGACGAGATCAAGACAACGTCATGCCCCGCACCGCCCAGGATGAAATCAGCCGTGTCTTCAAGGTTGGGGGGATTGATCGCGAAAAATCCGCGCTCCCATACCACGAAATCCTCGCCCTGTCCCATCATATAGCTGTCGCCAAACCGGTCAGACACGATGACCAGCTGGTCGTCTCCGCCTTGGAACTGCAGCAATTCGCGCCCTGACGTGCCCGTGCGCACCAAATCTGCCTGATCGCCAAAGCGGATCAGATAGGTTTCGAAATCTCGCACCGCTGTGGTGTGAACAAGGGTGTCGCCCTCATAGAATTCCAGCTTGGATGCGGCGAACGCACCTGTTGAAACCGTCACGGATGCGCCCCCACCGCCGGGTTGCGACCCTGAAATCGTGGTGCTGACTTGCGCGCCTGCCACCGCCTGTTCGGCCAGCTCTTCGGTGCGCATGTCCCAGGACACCGCCGATTGCGGAAAGGACGCTGCGAAGTTCGCCAGGAAGATATCGCCCATGGTCACAGCATCGTTCTGCGCGCCCAAAATGGTCTCGTTCAAGGCATTGGCCGCGCCCGTGTCATCGCCGCCGTCCAGATAGACCGGTGCATCAAAGCCGCGCACGCCCGAAGTTGTGACGTCTTCTTCCCCAAAGAACACAACCAAATCATTCGCGTTAGTCCCCACAATACTTGGGGACAATTCGGAATCCAGCACCCGCGTGCCGTAGACGATCTTGTTGAAATTATAGCTGCCTGTTTGACCGCCAGATTCATTGCGCGTTTGATCGAGGCGCGTGAAAAAGTCCTGAATATCCAGCTTGCCCAGACCGTTATCCAACTGGCCCGTGACTGTCACAGGATTGCCCTGTGCACTGATCGTCACCGAATAGTCCGTGCCCATGCCGTCCAGACTTGGATTGTCCTGCGGGGCAGCGATCACCAGATTGTTGAACCCAAAGGCCAGACGGACTTCGGACAGGGACGACCCGCTGGCGGTCCACAACACGGCTTGATCAGATAACTTCGCCGAGTCGAGCGTGCTAAAGCGGAACAGATCGACGATGTCATCCACCACCGAATTCATGATGATCGTACTGTTGGGATCTATGCCTGCGTCCTCATAGATCGGGTCCAACTTCGCGCGGACTTCTTGCACCCAGCGCTTGTTGCCTTCCGCGAAAGCGATTGTTTTGTCACGGCTTTCTGGATCGGATTCATCCAGGCTTTCGTCAAACACATTGGACCAGAAATACTGATACTGCGCACGTTCTTGGTTGAAATCGCCGGGTGTGTAATCCCACTCGGACACATCATCATTGCTGGAATTTAGCGTCGCCCCGGGCAGGTTTTCGAACGAACCCCCTTCCACATCAAACCGACGGGTGAAGAAGTTAAACAGACCCGCTTGAAATCCGTCCTCGGGGATTTTCTGGGTGAACTGAGGCCCAATCGAGATGCCAAGCTTATCCCCAATCTTGCCCGTCAGCGTCAGCTTTAAGATATCCAAAGTAATGGAAAGACTTCCGCCCAACCCGACCGAGTGAGACACTTTCGCACTGTCCACATCAAAGAACGCATCCACCGTCACCATGCCCGGAATACCCGTGGCCTGATCGGGTGCGCCCAGCTTGATCTTTTCACCCAAACTGCCTTGCGCGACTTTGTCGTCCAACAGATTGTCGGGCGTCCCGTTATCCGAGCGCAACACAACATTCACATTGGGTGTCTTGGCTTCGCCCGCGATTGTCGGGTCGACGCCGTTGATCTGATCCAACAACGTCGTGCCGCCGCCCAATTGGAAGTCGGGCAGGTTTTCTTCGTCCTTATAGCCAAGATCGACCGACACTTCTTCGGTTACATGCAATCCAGCCTGCGCAGTTAAATCCACCACAGCAGCTTCGATCTTGAACCAATCTTTCGGCAAAAAACTTAGCTTCTTGCTAAGCTCACTGACATCGACCTCTTCCTCAAAGAACACTGTGTTCTTTAAAGCCGAGGCGACTGTCCCAATGAACGGAATCGACTGCAGCCGTTCCAGGATCAGCGCGTCCAAATCGCCCTCAATGGACAGAAACGGATTGTTGGAAAACCCCTTATTCGACACGATCGTTGACCCAACCGAGGCCCCTTCGGTATCGGCCCCAAAGGGTATCCGCACGACCAGCTCAACATCATCTGACAGCTCGACCACATGGCGCGACTGCTGGCGGTCGACCTTAAACAGCTGCACCGCTTGGTTTTCAAAGTCCAACAGCTGCACATCATCCGCCTGAACGGGATCGCGCAACCCCACGCGGTATTCGATATTTTCGATCGAAACATCTAAGCCCGCGATCAGTTCAAGCGACAGCCCCAAGGGGATATCGGGCTGATCGTCTTCGCGCAGCTCTGGCACATTCGGGGCAGGCGAGTTGCCTATTCCATTGCTTGAACTGGTTGCTGAAATAACCGAAGCTTTGGTGAAATCAAACACGACATCCGGCCCGTCACCTTCATTCGGGCGGCCCGCAATCACAAAGTCATCATACTCGACATCAACGCCGACTTTGTATGCAGTGTCGACATCGCCCAGACCACCCAGACCGATGTTCAAACGGATGCCGAACTGGAATCCAATCCCGATATCCGCCTGTATCGCACCAAAAGGCCCGGCACTTGCATCCACCAAATTGAAGACCTGTTTGGGGACCGTGACCACCCATTCGTTGCCCGAGGTCCACCCAAAATTCAGAGGCTTTGATTGTCCATACAGCGACACATCCGTCGCTTTGAAATCCAGAATTGTGCGATCAATAACTTGAACCATGATTGCCCCCGCAAAGTGTTGGTCTTGCGCTGGGTTGGACATGTAACCAAAAGCAAAGCGCCTGGACGTTCAGGACGGATCGGCAATAAAAACAAGGTGGACGGTGTCGTATTCGAAGCACAAAAATTAAATGTACCGCAACACTGGTCGTTGCTTGTCTATCTGTCAACTTATTATAAATATTGAATTATATGGCCAAAATCAAAGCGGGAAAGGCACAAAAAGCCGTCCGCGAATGGTCAGACGCGGACGGCTATTGATTGGTCTTGTGTCAGCTTACGCGGCGCGCTTTTGACGGCGCATCACGCCAAACCCTGCAAGCCCGGTCAGCAACAAAACCGCACCGGCAGGCAGTGGGATTGGGTTGACCATTCCACGGATTTCATAGGTGATGCCGAAAGATGTCGTGGCATTCGGTGCAAAAAACGACAAGATCCCTTGCTCGCCTTGGTCACCGGTCAAATCGAACGCAAAATCATCACTTGTCACGATCAAGCTGGCGCCGTCCTGGATCATACGATCCGACTGCGAATAGGTCAGCGTGGCAGCAAACGACATGGCGGACATGATGAAAAAGTTGCTGAGCACCGCTTCGTCAATGTCGAATGTATCATTATTGAACGATTGGAAAGTTGCGCTGTCAAAACTTTGACCCCCGGCACCGTCGTCTTCCCACGTCAAATCAAACGTGTTGGAAATATTGCCAGTCGCGTCATCGAGCCACTCAAAATCAGACGTCAAAGACGATCCAGACGGAAACGAGACATAAGCCGCATCGCCTGTACCAGTTTCAATAACAGGCATAACTACGCCGGCTTGTGCCTGGCTGCCCAATGCGACGAAGGCCGCTGCAAATAGATACTTATTAAACATGTGTTTCTCCTAATTTTGGACCCCAAAGGGATCCAAGACATTTCCGAAATCGAGGTCGGGCCATCAGAACAAGAAGGCGTCGCTTTCGATCATGATATTCAACTCGTCTTCTGACGTGAACGACCCGACGACCCGGATTTGGTCACCGTCGCCTGTAAAGATGATGGCCTGACGGCTTGTGAACGCGACTTCGTAGTCATCATTGGCCAGAATGATCGCGTCTTCTTCGCTGTTGAAGTCAAGGATCATGTCACGCGTGTTGCGTGCTTCGTCGCCCAGTCCAGTGAAATCAAAGTCATCTGCACCGCCCCCGCCGATCATACGATCCGAACCTGCGCCACCGACGATGACTTCATCTGCATCAGATCCGCGTGCGAAGCCGTTAGACCCTGTATCGTCGACGATGACCTTAACAGGTTCTGCAACGAATGTCCCGGTGACAGTGATATCAACAGCCGCTGTGTCCGTTAGCTCTCCGTCCGTTATAGTATAGTCAAAGGACACTTTCTCTGTTGCGCCCAACGCAAGTGTAGCAAACGCACCGTTAGGATCATAAGTGATTGATCCATCAGAGTTAATGCTGAGCAGACCTTGATCTGCACCCAACGCGTTCGGCGCGACACTGACCGTCAAATCGGCGCTATCCACGTCGCTGTCATTGTCCAGAACATCCACTGAAACGGCCGTATCTGCATTTGTCGCGCCCGCGTCGTCCTTGGCGACAGGTGCGTCATTCACTGCGCTGACTGTTAGGTTAACGACACCGGAGTCGACGCCACCTTTTCCGTCCGACACCGAATAGCTGAAGCTATCTGCCCCGTTGAAATCAGGATCAGGCGTGAAGGTGAACCCGCCAGACGCCGTGATTGCAACAGACCCGCTTGAAGCACTCGTATCCACAGCAAAGGTCAAAACATCCCCATCCACATCGGATGCGTTCAACGTACCGACAATGGCGGTGTCTTCGACACCATTTGCCGATGCATTTTCCGCAATTGGGGCATCATTCACTGCATTTACAGTGACGCTAACTGTTCCGGTATCGCTGGCACCGCTGCCGTCAGTGGCCGTGTAGGTGAAGCTGTCACTGCCGAAGAAGTCTGCAACCGGAGTATAAACGAAAGCACCCTCCACAAGGGTCACAGAGCCATTCGCCCCGTCTTGCGGCGTGATCGTCAATGCATCCAGATCGGCATCCGATGTATTCGCATCGAAATCAACAGCCACAGAACCGTCTTCATCCAGTGTTACACTGAAATCACCCGCCACGGGGGCAGTATTAGGTGTATCCGCTCCCGCGACATTGATCGTGATGACACCGTCATCGGACAGATCGCCATCGCTGACCGTATAACCGAAGGACAAGGACACCGTTTCGCCATCGTTCAGGTCATCGAAATCACCCGCTGTGCTGAAGCTGATCGTTCCGTCCGCGTTGACCACCAACTTGCCACCGTCAGGCAGTTCGATGTCGCCACCCAAAGCCAGAACTGTGCCGTCTTTGTCGCGCAACTCGGTGATGCTAAGCGTGTTACCTTCTGGATCGCTATCCGCAGCTGCACCGCCTGCGCCAGTGATAAGGTTTGCCGCAACAGACCCTGTTTCACCGATTGAAAAGCTGTCATCCGCAGCCGTTGGGGCCTCGTTCGGTGTTTCCGAAACGTCGATCGTCACAGTACCTGTGTCCGATCCGCCATTTCCGTCAACCACTGTGTAGCTCAGAACCGCATCACCCGAGAAATCGGAAGCGGCTGTGAAGGACAACTGACCATCCACAATCGCCACGGTCCCAATCGACGCCGCGATGGGCGCGACCGAGCCGAGCGACAAGCTATCGCCATCCACATCCGTGTCATTGCCAACCACATTCAACTGCGTTGTTTGACCTTGCTGCACAGAACCAGTGTCATCGACCGCAACC
Source organism: Paracoccaceae bacterium (assembly GCA_045106335.1). GTDB lineage: Bacteria > Pseudomonadota > Alphaproteobacteria > Rhodobacterales > Rhodobacteraceae > Aliishimia. The sequence continues at coordinate 20,619 of JBGCEM010000118.1, forward strand.
GGATCATCATTCTCACCAGTGATGTTGATGACGGCGGTATTGGCCACGGACACAGTTCCGTCCGTGACGGAATATGCGACATTGAATGTGGTCGTTTCGCCTTCTGCCAATTGATCCAGCGAACCGGATTGGAAGACCAACGTTCCGTTTTCTGGATCTAAGCTACGCGGTACAACCGACTGGCTGAGACCCGTGATCACGACATCCGTAACGTCCAGATCATCCAGATCGACATCCGTGGCACCCTGTAGCAGGTTGAAGGACAAACTGTTGTCATCTTCTGCTGCTGCAAACGTCAAAGCGGACACAACTGGAGCATCATTGACCGCATCAACAGTGATCGAGATCGTTTGGATGCCAGAGCTCAACTCGCCGTCGCTAACGCTAAATGTAAAGCTGTCTGTCCCAAAGAAGTTCAGATCTGGCGTGTAGGTAAAGGCACCAAAATCACCCAGAACCAAAGTCCCCGAGTCCACATCGCTTTCGATGGTGACAGTCAAACCATCGACGCCAGTTTCAGCGTCTTGGAACAACAACTGCCCCTGGTTCTGGCTGTCCTCATCCAATGTGATGGCGCCGTCCTGTGCTGTTGGGGCTGTGTTGTCCGCATCCTCAACATTTACGGTTACTGTGCCCGTATCGGTCGTGAAGCCATCGCTGACCACATAGGTGAACGTATCTTGACCGGACGTTCCGGCATTTGGCGTGTAGACCACAAGCCCATCATTGATCTGCGTGGTACCATTTGCACCATCCGTGACAGACACCAAGGTCAGATCATCCCCATCGATATTCGTGTCATTGCCCAACACATCGATGAACGTGGCAGTGTCAAACGGGGCAACGGCGCTGTCTGCGTTTGCAATTGGGGCATCGTTAACGCCCTGCACCGTCAAGACGAACGCCGTCGAATCTGTTCCGCCATTGCCATCACTGATCGTGTAGCTGCCTGTTGCACCGGCTTCATCGCCATTTCCTAAAGCTTGGAAGTCTGCGTCGGGTGTGAAGGACAACAATCCATTCGACGCCACGGAAACATTACCCACACCGTCGATCGTCTGTGTAACCCCGATCGCCAGGTCCACGCCCGCGATCGAAGCACTTACGACTTCCAGCGTGTCGCCATCATCATCCGTATCAAGCCCAACTTCACCGTCGCCTTGAATCAAATTGTAAGAAACGAAGGAGTCTTCCGTCGTGGTGATCGAGTCTTCCGCCGCAATTGGTGCGCTGTTTGGCTCTGCCACATCCGCCACTGTGATCGTCACTGTGCGCGCTTCCGACGTGCCACCGTCCGGATCACGTGCTGTGTAAGTGAAGGTGTCGGTGCCGAAGAAATCGCCATTTGGTGTGTAGTCAAACGACCCATCTGGGTTCAAATTAACATCACCGTTGCTAGGATCGCTGACCACTTCGAACGTCAGGTCTGCAAGTGCGTGATCTACATCCGTCGCGGTCAACTGACCGGAAATCACGGTATCTTCATCACCTTGCGCGGAAGCATCCGCCGCAACAGGTGCGTCATTGACCGAAGACACTGTGACCGTGATCGAGGCCGAAGCACTTCCACCATTTCCGTCGCTGACAGTATAGTTGAACGTGTCCGTGCCATTGAAATCAGCATTCGGAGTGTAAGAAAACACGCCATCCACTTCGGCAAATGTGCCGTTCGTGGGCTGTTGCGTCAAGACGCTTAGCGTGTCTCCGTCAACGTCATTGATCGCACCGGCAACATCCACCACAACGGACTGATCTTCATCTGTCGTCTGGCCAATATCGTTTGCGGTTGGATCGGTGTTTGGCTCATCCACATCTGCTACAGTGATCGTCACTGTGCGGGTTTGGGACGTGCCACCGGCAGGATCGGACACACTATATGTGAAGCTGTCTAAACCGTTGAAGTCAGGATTAGGCGTGTAGTCAAACGACCCATCTGGGTTCAGATCGACATTGCCGTTGCCGGCGTTGCCCGCCAGCTCAAACGTCAGATCCGCCAGCGCGTGATCCACATCTGTCGCCGTCAACTGACCGGAAATCACCGTGTCTTCATCGCCTTGCGCCGAAGCATCCGCCGCGACAGGTGCATCGTTGACCGAGGCAATGCCCACTTCAATCGTCGAAGTCGCGCTGCCACCATTGCCATCAGCGACGGTATAGCTGAACGTGTCGACCCCATTGAAATCGTCATTCGGTGTATAGGTGAACACACCATCGATTTCGGCAAAGGTCCCGTTCGTCGGCTGATCGAACGAAATGGTCAGATCGTCGCCATCCACATCATTCACAGCGCTTGCCAAATCCACAACGACCGACGTGTCTTCCTGCGTGTCCGCGAACACAGCAGCCGCCGTCGGAGCCGTGTTACCGCCAACAGTCAGGGATACAACACCTTGATCAATGCCACCGGCCCCATCAGAGATCGTGTAACGGAAGCTTGCAAGACCCGAAAACCCGTCCGTGGGTGTGAACGAAATCGTGCCATCACCCTGCAACGCAGCCACGCCACCGGCAATTGAGGACACCTGAACCACAGTCAAAGTCTGATTAAGCTCAGGATCGCCGTCCTCATCATTGGCCAGCAGATCCGCAGGCGCGAACGACCGCGCCGTGTTGAAACCCGTCGTGAACCCGCCATCATCATTTGCGATAGGATCGTCATTCACCGCAGCGACATTCACACGTACCGTCGCTGTGGATTCAGCGCCCTCGGCGTCGCGCATGGTGTATTCGAACGTGTCCTGCCCGTTGAAGTCAGCGGCAGGTGTATAGCGCACCTCGCCATCGACCAGAACAGCTGTGCCCGCCGTTCCAAGCGTATTCAGCGAAACGACTTCTTTCGTGTCGGCATTGTCTACATCCGAGTCATTGGCCAGCACATCGATAACAAACCCAGCCGCGTCTTCCTGGGCATTAACTGTGTCATCAGCCGCAATTGGCGCGTCGTTTTGACCGTCCACTGTCAAACTCAAAACCGCGCTGGCTGAACCACCATTGCCGTCTGTAATCGTATAGCTGGCAGCACCGGTCGCAGATTGGCCCGCCGCCAAAGTATTCAGAGAGTCGCTCGCTTCAAAAGTTGCAGCGCCGTCCGCTTGGATCGTCAGTGTACCCAAGCCCGCGATTTCGAAAGGCGTGCCAAGCGTCAAAGCCACAGCACCCACGGACGCAGATTGAACTGTCAGAGTATCCCCGTCAGAATCCGCATCTTGGCCAGCAGTATTTGTGATGACGTTGATAGACCCCGAACCATCCTCTTGGATCGTCAACGAGTCATCGACCGCAATAGGCGCGATGTTGTCGGGCGCGTTCACCGTAATGAAAATCTCACCTGTCACCGACTCAATGCCGTCCGACACGTTATACGTGAACGAGTCCGAACCGCTAAAGCCTGCATTTGGCGTATAATCGAACGATCCATCCGAATTGACCTGAACCGAGCCATTACCGGCTTGCGTACCCAAGCTGAAGGTCAACGCATCGCCCTCGACATCTGAAGCAACCAACTGACCCAACACGCTTATGCCTGCATCCGTCGTGAATTCGTCGTCTTCGCCTTCAGGCGCGTCATTTACAGCTGCAATCGTGATGTTAACGGTGGCCGTATCTCTGCCACCATTTTCATCCGTCACCTCATAGGTAAAGGAATCCGTGCCATTTGCATCCGGGTTTGGTGTGTACGTGTAGGTCCCATCAGGCTGGATCAAAACAGACCCTTGCGTCCCATCCGTCAACAGGCTGAAGATCAGGCTGTCATTTTCAATATCCGAGGCAGCCAAAGTACCCGACACGGCAATGTCCTCGTCCGTATTCGCTGTATCATCGCTGGCAACAGGGTCATCGTTAACGGCTGCAATCGTAACATCAACCGTGGCTGTAGCTGTGCCGCCATTGCCGTCAGACACCTGATATGTGAATGAATCCGTGCCACTTACATTTGCGTTTGGCGTGTAAACGTAGGATCCATCCGATTGGATTACGGCGGACCCTTGCGTACCATCGGTGACCAAGCTGAAGGTCAAGTCGCCGATGTCGTTGTCGACGTCCGATGCAACCAAGACGCCGGATACAGAACCATCCTCATCCACGTCCGCCACATCGTTGCTGGCCACGGGATCATCATTCACGGGGGCGACAGTTACAGTGACAGTGGCACTGTCTGTGCCACCAGCACTGTCCGAGATTTCATATGTAAACGTGTCCGTTCCGTTGAAATCCGCATCTGGTGTGTAAACAATATCGCCATC
>JBGCEM010000119.1:0-2897 GCA_045106335.1 Paracoccaceae bacterium
TCGGGTTTCGGTATTAAGGAGAGCCGCATGGAACCCACGATAAGCTTCTTTTCCGGCTTTCAGACAAGCGATCTTTGGCTGGTTGATGTACTGCGCGTCCCTTGTGGCCAACGTTGCCCGTGGCGGGATGGAGGCCGTGGGCCAGCTTTCCGCATCTGACAGCATTGAAAAACGTGGCGCTGGCCCCCAAGCTCGTCACAGGAAAATCCAAAGCCGAAGCCCGTGAAATCGCCGCCAGACAATTGAAACATGTGGGGCGGGGCGACAAGCTTGATGTCTATCCAAGTGCCTCATCCGGCGGGCAACAACAACGCCTCGCCTTAGCGATGGAGCCCGATTATACGCTGTTTGATGTGGCCACTTCTGCGCTGGATCCGGAATTGGTCGGCGAGGTGCTGAATAAGATGCGCCTATTGGCCGAAGAAGGCACGACGATGATATGCGTGACCCACGAGATGCGCTTTGCGCGCGATGTCTTTGAGCGTGTCGCCTTTTTCCACGAAGGGATTATAGAAGAGATCGATACTCCCGCCAATATCTTCGGGGCACCGAAATCCGAGCATCTGCAAAAATTCCTGCCAATCATTCGTTAAGGTCCAGACATGCGTAGCACTAAAGTTATTCACACCGTTTCCTGCCACGCCGAAGGCGAGGTCGGCGATGTGATCGTGGGCGGGGTTGCGCCGCCACCTGGCAAGACGCTGTGGGAGCAACGCAAGTGGATTGCCGAAGATGACGTCTTGCGCAACTTCATGCTGAACGAACCGCGCGGGGGCGTGTTTCGTCACGTGAACCTTCTTGTGCCACCCAAGCACCCGGATGCGCTTGCCGCATGGATCATTATGGAGCCCGAAGATACGCCGCCGATGTCGGGGTCCAACTCTATCTGCGTGTCGACGGTTCTGCTGGATACCGGCATTGTCCCAATGCAAGAGCCGATTACCGAAATGGTGCTTGAAGCGCCTGGCGGTTTGGTGCGCGTGCGCGCCCATTGCGCAGGCGGCAAGGCCGAGCGCATCGAAGTTGAAAACCTTCCGTCCTTTGCGGGATTGATCGGTGCCCCATTAGAGGTCGAAGGCATCGGGACACTGTCGGTTGATACCGCATTCGGCGGTGATAGCTTTGTCGTCGTTGACGCCATGTCGCTTGGGTTCGGGCTGGAGGTGGACGAGGCGCAAACCTTGGCGCAGCTAGGCGTGAAAATCACCAATGCGGCGAATGAACAACTGACGTTCAGTCATCCCATACAACCCGAATGGCAGCACCATTCTTTTTGTCTCTTTGCAGGCCCGCTGGAACGCGATGCAGTCGGGCTGTGCGCAAAATCAGTTGTCTCTATTCAGCCCGGAAAGCTGGACCGCTCGCCAACAGGCACTGCAGTGTCAGCCCGGATGGCGTTACTGCATGCCAAAGGTGAAATGGCCGTCGGCGATCATTTGACCGGCGTATCGATCATCGGTTCCGAGTTTCACGGCAAAATTCTGGGGGAAACAAAGGTCGGCGAAACAACGGCAATTCGACCACAAATTAGCGGGCGCGGATGGGTCACGGGGACGCATCAACACATGCTGGACCCCGGCGATCCATGGCCCGAAGGCTACCGCGTTGGCGATACCTGGCCACGCCACAAATGAGGCTTGAGCAAACACAGCCAATTAGAGCGTGTCGCGTCCAATTGAATTCATTGCGTTTTAAAACACGCGCTCTAACAGCTGCCATGCACGACCATTCAAGCAAGGTTTTGGCCCCCTCACACTGCTGCGAGGCCTACGTCTTGGTCAGCAAACCGTGTTTCGAGAAGTGTAGGAACCAACCATTCGCATATTTGCGACGAAATCAACGCGATCGCTGAAGACCGACAGTGCAGCTGACACACTGCTGCAAGACCCTTGTCCCAAGCACTGCGCTTTTGGGTGACGGCGGGAAGTTGGACGCTTGGCTTCGCACAAGCAAGCCGCATAATCAAACACATCAGATGAGCCAAACTGTTTCTTAGTTCAGCCCGCCATTGGGTCCAAAAACCCTGATGACGGACACCCGGCAGTCGTTTGCCAAGCAAACGAAAAGAGAGAGCCTGCCGCCTTGTTGGTGTCGACCCCAAGACTGTCAGACACGACCTTCGACCTAACAATCCCAAGATACGCAAAAAATGAAGAAAATCGCCAATAAGCGGCGCGGGTTTGGCTGTCGCCGGATCTCGTGCATGTAAACATGCACTGTCAGGCAATGGACGCAAAGATGACTACCGCGCTCCTCGATCGCCTCACCCACCGCTGCCACATTCTGGAGACCGATAATGACAGCGACCGCTTTAAAGCCAGCTGCGAGATCGCGAAACAGAAACGAAAGAACACATCCGCATTGACCACATCATAACGACTGAGCGGGTCAAATCTCGGTGGCAATACTCTCGATCAAGAAAGAGACTTTCACCAAACTGGGCCAATTTTGCGGAAAAACAATGCGTTGCAGGCGCAGAAAGAAGGACGTTGAACGGGGCGCGCGTGCCTTGCAGATCGCGAGCGTTCAAGTTTCAAGGCCCGCGCACTTGCGTAGTGAATGGCGCGTTTGGCACTGACGATTTCGGGGCGATTTGCGCTGCTGGCTTTGTCCCAATCATTGGTCTACTCACCCGCCCACGTCTACAAATAGAGGAATAATAGAGCCGCAAATAACTATCCTAACTGTAAATGTGCAGCCTTAAAATGATGGCAGAACAGTCAAAACCATGGACGATGGATTGCTGGCTCACTTTGACTTGTTCCGTAACGCGAAATCTGTCGCGGCTGGCTTTAAGCGCGATTTGGCAGCACAGCACAGATCTGATGCCTTTGTGGTTCACAACGCCATTCACCTTGGCGAAGCCTTTTTGCAGCCCGCCCGAAACATCGTCGGAT
>JBGCEM010000120.1:0-8503 GCA_045106335.1 Paracoccaceae bacterium
GAGCAAAGCGGACTTTGGAAAAGTCAGCCTCAAAGAATTTCGGAGAGCTTTAGCCGTTGAATTTTACCTGATGGCCCTTTTGGCAATTCTGTCATGAAATGTATTCGGTCCGGGGATTTGAACGTGCCAAGTCGCTGCGAGCACAAGGACAAAAGGTCGGATTCTGCCAGCGTTGACCCTTCGCAGACTGCAACTGCCGCTTCGACACGTTCGCCGTATTGCGTACAAGGTCGAGCAAATGCGGCGGCCTCAACAATGTCATTGTGACTGTAGAGAACCTCATCGATCTCTCGCGGAGCAATGTTTTCGCCGCCTTTGATGATTAGCTCTTTTAGGCGACCCGTCACGAAGACATAGCCGTCGTCGTCCATCCGTCCCAGGTCGCCCGTGCGCAGCCACTCACCTGCAAAGGTTGCAGCGGTGGCCTTTGGGTTGGACAAGTATTCGCGCATCACGTTCGGTCCACGCACGGCGATTTCACCCTCAATACCACGCGGGGCCTCTGTCAGGTCACTGGCCATGATCTGCACGTCATTGCCAAAGCCCACACCAGGCGAGCCAATTTTTCGCACGCCCGGTGGCAGCGGGTTGGATAAAATCTGGGCGGCTGTCTCCGTCAATCCCATGGTTTCAATGATCGGCACACCAAAGCGCGTTTCAAAAGCCGATTGGGTTTCCACGGCAAGGGCCGAAGACGCAGATCGCCCGAACCGCAGGCGCGTTCCAGGCTTTGGATTAGCTGCTCCATGTAACAAATGGCTGATAATAGTCGGCACAACCGAAAACCAAGTGGCCTTGCCCTCCCCAACTTGGGTCCAAAATTTTCTGGCCGAGAATTTTGATACCATGACCAGCGATCCACCTGACACCAATGCACCCATCACGGTCACGCATAGCCCGTTGATGTGATAGATGGGCAAGACGCAAAACCCTCGATCTTCACGGCTAAGGGCGTGGGCGACGGCGGTGGTCCAGCCCCCCGCCAAAAGGCTGGAATGGCTATGCACCACGCCCTTGGGTTTGCCTGTGGTGCCTGATGTATACATCAAAAGAGCGTGGTCGTCGGGATCGATATCTGCGAGGTCTGCCGCGCCCTTTAGCAGTGACGGGGTCAGTTCAGCCACACCTTTAGGGGCGACTTTTGCGAAGGTCTCGCGTTGAGACGGATGCACCATTGCAAAGCGCGCGCCAGAGTGGTCAAGCGCGTAGGCAATGGCATCCGGCCCCGCCGCAAGGTTGATCATCGTCGCACGAAACCCACCGTAAAGCGTGGCGTAGGTGGCAATCAGTCCATCGCGCCCGTTGGGGTGGATAATCGCAACGCTTTCGCCCTTCTTGATTCCATGCGCGGCCATTTTCTGGGCCATGTTGCGGGCATCATCGCGTAACGTGCGCCATGTTAGGGTCTGGGACGTTTCGGGGAACACAACTGAGGTCCCATGCTCGTCTGCGCGCGCGTTCAACCAATCGCGAACCGTGCCTTTGGGGGGGTGTGCAGGATCAAATATCATTTGCCGACCTGTGCCCAGTAATCGCCAAAAATATCCGCAAAGGCGGGTTCGCGCGCGGGTATTTCACGCACGATTTTGGTGCTTTGGATAAAGTGTTTCCAATGCAGATTTTCGTCGATGGAATTGCCCCCCCATGACCCACACCCCATAGACAGCGAGAACGGCATCCCGTTGTTGAAAGCACCACCCGTTGCAAATGTATGCGCCTGATTGACGATCACGCGGCTAGTGGGGATTGCATTGGCGAGCGTTAGAGGCCGTGTGTCATCCTTGGTATGGATGCCGACAGAATGGCCCGCGCCTTGGTGGAGTTGAACTTTGCGCGTTGTCGCAACTGCCTCGGCGAAATCATGGGCCCGGTAGACGGTCAGAACCCGGCTGAGTTTCTCACCCGATAGCGGAAACTCAGGCCCGATGCCTTTGGTCTCAACCGCAATGAATTGGGTGTCCGCAGGGACTTCGCCCGTTAGACCCAAGGCCTCGATCATTGGTGCCGCATCTTTGGCAATAGCACGCGGATTCAGGTGCCCCTTGACCCAGAGCGCGCTGGTAATTTTGCTGTCATCCGTGATCAACGCGCCACCCGCTTTGGCCAGCTCTGCCATGAACGCATCATAGATCGCATCCAGCACCACAATTGAATTTTCTGAACTGCACGATGTGGCATTATCAAATGTCTTGGAGGCCGCAATCTTCTGCGCCGCAGCCGCTAGGTCAGCGGTTTCATCCACAATGACACAAACATTGCCCGCCCCGACCGCCAGCGCAGGCGTGCCACTGGTGTAGGCGCGTTTTACATTGTTCTGGCTACCAGTCACAACGATCAGATCGGTAATCTCCAGCAGGCGCTGGGTCTTTTCCTTGGAGCCGCGGCCAGGGATCATTTGCACCAGATCATGATCTAACCCAAGCTTGTCGAACTCGGCGTAAATATAGCCCAGCAAAGCCTCGCAGGTGGGCACACCTTTGGGGGACGGTGAAACAATGATGGCATTGCCGCATTTCAGGGCGTTTATGATGTTGTTGGCTGGCGTAGCACCGGGGTTGGTGGAGGGCACAACAGCACCGATCACACCAATCGGGCGCGCAATTTCTGTAATGCCCGTGGCTGCATCATCGCTCATAATGCCAAAGGTTGTCACGTCCGCTATGTCGCGCATCAGCCCGAGTGTTTTGCGGTGATTTTTGGTAATCTTGTCCGCCACATTGCCCAATCCCGTTGTTTCCACGGCCAGTTCTGCGAGGTGCTTGTTGCGGCTTGGCTCCATGATTGCCCACGCGGCGGCTTGGGACGCACGGTCATAAATTTCCTGCGATCCATTTGCTTCAAAGGTGGCCTGTGCAGCGCGCGCACGTGCAACGATGGCCTCGACTTCGGCAATGTCTGCTGCGATGGGATCAATGGCGGTCATATGAAATCCTTTTGTTTGGCGGGGCTGCGACACAGCCCCGCCGATGCTTTGTAAGCAGTGTTGTTCGCCTAGAGGTCGGCCAGAAGCGCTTCAAGCGTCACTTGGCGCTGCGCCCACATCTCGATCACTTCGTCGCGTGTCATGATGTGCATTGGGGATCCACCAGCCGCCATGCGCGATTGTACACGGCCATTTTCGAACATGGTTGGAACGACAGCGGCAAGGTGATCAATTATCGCTTGGTCGGTACCCGCTGGCACCATCACGCCACGGTAGTTCACGGATGCGTTGTCGATGTCGAAACCCTGTTCGATCATCGTCGGAACGTCGTCGATGAAGTCATTGCGCTCAAGATCGAACACGCCAAGGATTTTGACGGTGCCTGCCTCGCGTGCGCGAAAGGCATCAGACAGATTGTTCACGCCGCCCAGAACTTCACCCGCGATCACAGCGCGCATGGCACCAGCACCGCCCGCATTGTTTGGGATATAGGCCAGCTCAACACCTGCAGCTTTTTCGAGCTGAAGGGCTGCAATGTGGTGGCCCACAAATAGACCTGCACCCGAGAACGTCAGGCCACCGGGATTTTCTTTGGCATAGGCCACGACGTCGGCCATTGAGTTAAACTCGCTGTCCGCGCCAACGACGAAAACAGCAGGGTCCGCGCCCCAGTTCGCAATGGGTTCAAAGCTTTCGGTGGAGTAATCCACACCGCCCTCGATGGACTGGGCGATAAAGTGAGGTACGTTGTATGCACCCAGTGTGTAGCCATCCGCCTCGGCCTGAGCGAGCCAGTTCCAGCCGACACGACCACCTGCACCAGATTTATTGAGAATGGCGATGGGCATGTTCAGTGCGTCTTCGTTGCCAGCGGTCATCGTCACGATACGCGCTTGGAAATCTGTCGCGCCGCCAGCGCCGTAGCTGACCATCAACATGACGGGACGTTCAGGGTAATCGCCGTGCCCTTCGGCCATCGCGGTACCGGCCATCGCCGTCAGCGCCATTGCGGCACCTGCAATCCATTTTTTCATTTTCTCTCTCCCTTGGTTATATCCCAAAACTGCCTCCCGCAGATTTAGGAAAAAATCTCTCGCGGTGTGTACACATTCAAAAGCATCGCAAAGAGACCGTACATGACCGCCATAAATCCAGTGGTGATTAGAACCCGTTTGACCCATGTCTTCGCCTCTGTGTGGGGGGCGGGATCATAGACGGTTAGTAGGATGAAGAATGCAATTGCGGTGGCCGTGTAGAATCCAAGTTCTTTGGCGGCCCAAAATGCATAAATCAGTGTGACAATCAGGCCGGGCAATAGGTTGCGCATGTCTTGCCTGCTCAGGCCTTGGCCAACCTTGGTGCGTCCCAGCACCGCCTTGACGAATGTCCAAATCGCGAGGATCGCGAAAACCGTCGCGATTAGTCGCGGAAAGACGAACGCGTCTGCAGGTTCTTGTGTGAAGCTGATATAAGCAACAGAGACACCCACAGCGGCAATCGCGCCCGAAGCGATTATGTGCTGGGTACGTGGAAGATCACTCATGCGCTCGCCTCTTCTTTTGTGGTGTAACGGCGTTGGCGCAATTCCATCCAGATGGAGTAGCCAATCGAAGCGACAACAATCAAGATCAGCAGCCAGTTCAGCCAACCCGTAAAGAAATAGGCCATCTTGCCGACGGTGGCATTGGCGATCATCGCGCCTTGCATAAAGTTAGCTTCAGCGATTGGACCAAGGATCAGACCAAGCACCAAAGGCGCGGCAGAGAACCCGAAGCGTTCAAGAAAATACATCGCAAGGCCAAGGGCGGCCATGACGTAAACATCCCCCATCGAATGGCCAACGGAATAGCTTCCAAACACTGCTAACCCAAGGACCACAGCGGCCATCACCGAACGCGGCACGCGGGCTACATTGGCGGCCCAGCCCGCGATCAACAGACCAAACATACACATAAGGATTTGCCCAACCAACATCGAGTTGATGAAAGGCCAGACCACTTGGGGGTATTGCGTGAACAAACTTGGTCCGGGGAAAATGCCGTGGATGAGCAACCCACCAAGCAGAACAGCAGCGGTCGGTGATCCCGGGATCGACAGCGTCAACAATGGGACCAACGACGGGCCAACCATCGCGTTGTTTGCACTTTCCGCGGCAATGACACCTTCGGGATGACCTGTGCCAAACTTCTCGCTCTCGGGGCTCATCTTTTTGGATTGATCATAGGCGACAAGACCCGCGATCTGCCCGCCAACGCCGGGGATCAAGCCGATGATTGAACCGACAGAGGTGCCAATCGCCAGCGCACGTTTGCGGCTGAATACTTCGCGAAACGCAGCGCCGATGGGATGGCGCTGCACGACGATGATCTCGGCATCGACGTTCGAGCGGCCCTTGGCAAACATCGCGATCACTTGCGGTATGGCGAACAACCCGATTAGCGCTGGAATAACGTTGATGCCGCCGCTGACCGACGAATGAAAAATGAAGCGTTGTGCGCCCATGATGTCGTCGAACCCGATTGTGGCAAGCCAAAGGCCAATGCAACCAGACAGCAGGCCTTTGACAACGGAACTTGAATCCAATGTGCCGATGACGGTGACGCCCAAGATGGCAAGCCAAAACAGCTCGGAAGGGCCGAAAGCCAGCGCCCATTCAGCAAGGACTGGCGTGAGGAAGATCAACAAGAATACGCCAAAGAGCCCCCCAATCGCCGAAGCGATGAACGATATCTGCAACGCCTTCGCGCCTTGGCCCTTTTGCGCCATCGTGTGGCCGTCCAACGTAGTGGCGATGTTCGCCGGAGCCCCCGGAATTTTCAGCAAAATCGCACTGACTGCGCCTCCTGCCACTGTCGATGTATAGGCTGCCCCAAGCAGGATTAGCCCTTGTTCTGGCGCCAATTTGAAAGTGAAAGGGATCATCAAGGCGACAGTCATGGTGGGCGACAAACCCGGTGTAGCCCCCAGGATCAGTCCGCCAATTGTGCCCAGCAAAAGCAACCCGAAATTGATCGGGGTGAACACATCGCCCATGTAGTTCAGAAATTCCAAGCGCCGAGGCCTCCCCACCTTTGCAGTTGATCTTTGACGCTAAACAATGAAAATAGTTTTGCAAATGATTTCATAAATGGAACTCAAGTGGCTGGTAAAAAAGGAAAACAAGTTGATATCTTATCGGTTGCAAAGGCTGCCGAGGTATCGCCATCAACTGTGTCGCGCTACTTCAACCATCCCGAACTGGTCAAACTGGTTACGCGGCGCAGAATTGAAACGGCTGTGCGTAAACAGGGCTATATCCGTAACCGTGCCGCCCAAACCATTCACGGCATTCGCAGCGGAACCATTGGCGTGATTGTTCCCACGCTAGACCATGCGATCTTTGCCGAGGTCGTGCAGTCGTTTTCAGATACTGTCGCAGAACAGGGCTTTACAATCCTGTTGGCCTCGCACGGGTATGATCAACAGCGCGAATATGCGATCCTGCGCAAGATGCTTGAGCACCGTGTGGACGGGATCGTTTTGACGGGTCTAGATCACGACGACGCGGTGTTTCGCCTAATAGACAGCCAGACTATTCCGTCGATCCTGATGTGGAATTACGCCGAAGACGCACGATATCCAAGCATCGGGTCCGACAACAATTCTGCGGGCGTGATGATTGCTGAACATGTGCTGTCTCAGGGTCACCGTGACATCGCCTGCATGTTCCCCCCGACCGGCGGAAATGACCGTGCTCAGGCTCGCTTATTATCCGTCATGCAAACACTGACAGACGCCGGGATTTGCGTGCCGGACCATAGGCAACTTACGACCGTCTACAGCATCTCGGACTCCAAACGAGACACCTTGGAGATGCTGAACAAGACCGACCGGCCCACAGCCATCATTTGCGGCAACGACATTCTCGCGACGGGTGCGCTCTACGGGGCCGCTGCGGCCGGTTTGCGCGTGCCGAACGATATTTCCATTACGGGCATTGGTGATTTCAAAGGATCCGCCGAAATTGAACCTGCACTTACGACGGTCCGTATTCCTGCGAAACACATCGGCTACGAGGCAGGTCTCGCTCTGTCGTCAGCTATCATCAACCCAGGCTCAGTGACCACTGGTGTTCACTGCAAACCGAAGCTCATGATCAGGTCATCTAGCAAGCCGTTAAACGGAGAATAGCCAATCCAGCATTTAGGAGCGACGAAGGTGGCCTACGATGAAACAGAGAAAATTGTTCGCCGCGACTTGATGTCAACGCGTTCGGAAACCGCAGAAAGCCGACCCTGGAAGAATGTCTACTAACGGCAGCTTTGTCCGCATAGCGGACAGACAGCTTCTCTAATAGGTTACTAAATGATCACACACTCAAGCCAGATTTCTTGCTGAAAGCCTTAACCGAATCAACTCAACAAAAAATAGCCGCGAACGGCTATTCTCTTGTTTTGATTGTCTCTCTCTAAACCTCCCACTTTGGCGGTAGCTTTGCCTCGGTGATCCCGATGTATCCGGCTAAAATGCCGTCAGTCGTCCAGATCGGTACCGCCACTGTTCCGCGCAATGTACCGCGTGGCGCATAACCAATACCAAGTGAAGCTGCATCTTTTGCCTCAAGGCCAAGAGCCTCGACTGCCGCATGATCCGGTTCAAGATAGGCGAGGGGGCGAAAACCACGTTCCGCACCCCTCTCTGAAGTTGGCTTTTCAGCCTCCTCCAGTGGCTCTGTACCCGCAAGGAACTGTGCTGCTTCTTTGACGTCGCAGTCGTTGACGAGCTGGACGAGGGCCAACACGTCCCCGCCTTTTTGCAAAGGGAAGCTATACCAGACATTTTTGGCAGGGGTGATCACAAGTCCGCGCTCTCCCCCTTCCCCCGACGGACATGGCCCACGAAGGGCGCTTCCGGCTTTTTTAAGGGGCAGGCCAAGGCGGTCTGCCACTTCGGCAATTGGGTTTGAGGCTTTGACCTCTTCAAAATCTATGAATGTAGACACCACGGTCTCCTTTTCTGAGGACACCCGTGGTTCATTGTACCATGGGTCAACAGCAATCCATTAGGTACGCCGCTTCAATGTTGAGGTGTCAATATGTTCTGGCGATAGCCCGATCCGTATCCAGGGTGCATTGAAGATGTTTGGTAGCGTTGGAACATCGGCCTCTTGAACCACCGGCATCCAATGGCCCAAGAATAGATGGCTTTCTGAGACCATTTTGCTTGCCACTTGGAACTTGTTCTCAATTTGCGTTGGCGTCGGTGCAACCATCAGAACCCGCATGTTCCCGACACCCAACCCACCATAGACAGCGCGCCAGTCTACGTCCCTGTATGCCTTAAACTTCTTCTTGGTCGAGCTTTGAACCGATTCCGGATCGTCATCATCGTGGCGGCTGTTGGCTTTGTTGTGCTCAGCCTCAATCGCGAAATATGCACGGCGCTTGTCCGGATACTCGACGCCAATCGCGGCATCTGGGACAACGGTGTAGGGCACCACTTCCTTGCTCTTTCTATCGGTGTACTTGGATTTTCGAATAAACACCCCCCCCCCCCCCCCCCCCCCCCCCCCCCCCCCCCCCCCCCCCCCCCCCCCCCCCC
>JBGCEM010000121.1:0-4682 GCA_045106335.1 Paracoccaceae bacterium
CGAACTGAAAGATGATCGATTACGTAAAGGTCGAGAGCCAGTTTTGAATGGGGGTCAAGATCTTGGCCCCCATTGATCTGCGCCAACCCGGTGATTCCTGGAAGTACCATACAGCGCACTTCCCGTCCTTCCGGCAGCGCATCAAAGTCCTTGGCCACCAACGGACGCGGGCCAATGATCTGCATGTCGCCTCTAAGGATATTCACAAACTGTGGTAGCTCATCCAAACCTGTTTTCCGTAGGATCCTAGAGACCTTAAGGAATAGAAACAGCTGCGCCCTCATGACCGGGGTCTGTGCCGCTGCCTCGGCCGCGGCCCAACCCTCCTGCGGGATGGTCTGGAACTTAAAAATCCTAAAAGTTCTGCAGTATTGACCAATGCGCTCTTGAACAAACAAGGGGTTCTGCCCCGCGATGACAATGCATAACGTCATTATGACGAGAATGGGAGATGTGAGCAACAAAGCGAGGACAGAAAAAACTTTATCGCGCAGTGGGGTCTTTCGCTGATACTCGGACTGTCCCGTCGCTCGCGGCGAGATCTGCGCCAAAACGAAATCTGTGGCATTTTTTCTGTGATCTTGAAAAGTCATTTATATCCCCCAAAACGTCACAATAAATTATAAATTAAAACTACAGTGTAGTGTTTATAAATTTATGCACTTCAATTCAATTACGGTTTTGTTAAAATCCTCAATTTATAAGATAATTTCGAATTCACTGATTAAGCTTGCAGCATATATAAATCTACATTCAAAGGTCTGTTTCCATTTGAGAAACAACTGAATGGAGCTTTACGATTTGAATTTGCTTCTTTGGGAATTCAGATTCTGGTGGCAGTCAGAATTACACGGGAAAATTGGAACGGTTATCGACTTTCCACAAAAAAGGTCCCAATCAAATCACTAGGTAGAGTTGATTGGGACCTTAATACTCCAAGCGTCCTGAAATGTTTCGTACGTCTGATCTATGCCTTCCGACGCCGCTTTGACACCGCATTTGCACCGGCAAGTCCGCCAAGACCGCCCAGGATCAAGAGGGATGACAGTGGCAGTGGAACGACTGAGATTGACGTCAAAACTCCATCAAACTCAGGCGTCAACGATTCAACAGAGAACGCAATTGCACCGACATTCTCCCAGTCGAACATACCACCGTCTGGAATGAATTCAGAAAGACCCAGTGTTGTATCAAAGCTCACATCAGTCGGAATGCCTGTGTTATTCTCTAAAAGCTCCCCAAAAGTGGCTCTGTTCCCACTCATATCCCAAGCATAAGCTTCGAATTGCAACTGACCGCCAGGATCAAAACTGGCAAATTCGAACTCAATGCCCCGCTGCAAAATATCAAACCCATCAAGGAAATCGATCCCATCAAGACCAGTTGCAAGACCAGTTGTATTGACTGCAATCTCAGCTGTCGTACCCGTTGGAAAGTCAGCGCTTGGTACGAGACTAGCTGGTGTACTAATGAAGTCGAACGTCTCAGTTCCTGCCCCTGCACCCACACCATCGTACACAAGTACCGCCTGACCTGTAGCGCCACCACTATTGCTAAAGCCTAACTGTGTTGAACCTGTTATGCCATTAAAGCCCGCTTCAAAAGCCGTGTTATTGGCTGGAGTAGGGGCCGCATCACCGGAAACCCACATAAAACGCGCATCTCCGACAATTCCTGGATCACCAACCTCAAGCGTAGCTGGGTTGCCACCAGAATTCGAAGTTACAACCCCGGCCGCCGAGAAATCGTCAATCAATATTTCCGATGCAATTGCACCAGAAGCAGCAAACGCAAGGGCGCTCGCAAAAGAAGTTATTTTCAAAAATTTCATTTTGTTCACCACCATTTTTTCAGTTTGTGCCTACGCAAAAGCAATCCAGAAGGCAGTCACCGACCATTAACCTTAAGAAATTGGTACCCTGTAGCTTGCGCGAGGTCAACCGAGAGAGCGCGCGCCCTGGTTGAATTTTCCCTTTTTACAGGCTTTTTCAACTGTTTTTTTGTTAATGCTTGTCATCCACTCGAAACATTCCCGCTTGGGTAGTGGAATTGGCCTGTTTTATCGGCATGTTGAATTTGAACGGCTCAGTTTTCCCAGATTTGAGAATCAAAGCGACCTGAGTCCCGCAAAGACAGGAAGATCGCTTCAATCTTCGTCAATCGTTAATTGCCCGGTGCATTTGAGAGCCTCCCGCGCCTGCGTCCGCTTTCAGGGGATGGGTCGGGCACATTAGCATAGGACTTTCAAAGCCTTGGATTGCTTAGATTTCCAAGCGAGGTCATTTTGGGCGGTCTAAATGATCCATAAGGATTTCGAGCATGTCGTAATAGGCGCGGCGGTCGGCTTTACACAGTGCGCGGAACCGGTCGAGCACATGTTTGGGCCCTTTAAGGTTCAACTGCCCATCTTCCGAGGCCTCCCGCGATGGGAAATGCGAGATGGCATCCACTGTGCGGCGCGTCTGGGCGCTTGAGGGGGGCGTCACCTCCCCCCCCTGCCCGTCTGGTCTGCGCGGTGTGAAATCGTCGAGCGTGTCGTCAAAGCTGGGAATAACAAGCGCTTCGCGTTTTGACATCAGGCCGCCCTCCCCTCTTGTTCATCACGGATCGCGCGCAGCTTGGCTGTCACCTCTGTGCGGAACGCTTCGATGTTGGCAAGGGCGCGGTCCAAACCGTTCACAAGGCTTGGGTCCATTCCTGCTATTGTTCCACCCATGGAGAACATGGCCGCAAATGCGTCGCGTTCGTGAATTTCTGTCTCGAAGCAGTCAATTTCCGGGCTGTCGCGGAACTGCGCCGCAATATGGCGGGCCGTGCGTGATTTTACGGCTGCGCGGCTTTGGGTAAACAACACCGCATATGGAATGTTGCGACGCGTCGCCTTCATGTCGCGGTGGATTTCCTGCATGACGTTCAAAGCCGCTAATGCATCTTGCTGCTGCTCTTTTATAGGGATAATGACGAGGTCAGATTGCGAAATCGCATAAGACATAAGCCGCGATGCCGTCCCCTCGAGA
Source organism: Paracoccaceae bacterium (assembly GCA_045106335.1). Lineage (GTDB taxonomy): Bacteria > Pseudomonadota > Alphaproteobacteria > Rhodobacterales > Rhodobacteraceae > Aliishimia. The sequence goes on from JBGCEM010000121.1 coordinate 3,018, forward strand.
TCAATAAGAACAAAAGGGTCGCGCGCAGCAGCCATCTCGATTTCATCGAGGATGGACTTTTCGCCCTGATTGGTCACGACAGTGAGCGCCTGCGGGCATCCGGGCTTTTCGGCCCATGTGGTCACAGGGTGGCGCGGATCAGCGTCGATCAACGTGGTTGTTTTATGCGTGGCCAGAGCCTGCGCAAGAAGGAGGGCGCTCGTGGTTTTGCCCGAGCCACCTTTGGAATTGGCGAACGTAATCACCGGCATGGGTAGGATCCTGTCATTGTTTTGTCTGCTCGTAAGTGGCTTCTTTTCGAAGCTCTACCTTATCGTACCATAGGTTAGCTGTGGGTACCAAGCGGTAGATAGACAGATCCTGTGATAACTGCCGCATTATCAACACAGGTACCTTAGCCTACCTTAATGCGTTCTAGGCTTGGGTAGCATATAGTACCAAACTCTATTCTACCTTATGGTACCTTAACGGTCACAATCCATTCGCACCTTCACCTTTTCTCAGAGAAAAGCCGCCATAGCCTGAACTATATGCAAAAGGGCGGTGCAGCGTTCAGGGCGTGCCGCGCCGCTCATACCATTTTCGGCAGAACCCCAAAAACGCCATCTCAGGATTGTGCGGTACATCTGTCGCCCAACCCCGCCATTCACGTTCGATCACGCGCACATCCCAGCCGGGCGCAGCCTGCCGGGCCATCTCATAGACGTCAGGGTCAAGGGCAGGGATCTGCGCCATCTCGGAGACATCGGCGCGCACTGTCCCACGGCTCAGCACCATCAATTGATCCCGGTCTTCATCAATACGGATCCGGTAATCGGGCATATGGTCATATTCCTCATCTTCCTTGGCAATGGCCGATACGAGGCGCCGGAATTCCCGCAAGGTAGAACCCGAACCACATTTCTTCTGCAGCACCGCCAGCGACACGCGCCATTCCCGCTGGTGCCCGCAATGTTTGCGGGCAAGCTCGTAGATGCGCCGCTCCAGCGGCTTGCGCAGTCGAAAATACTCGCGAGAGAGAGTCAGCACCTCCTGGGCACGAATCGCGTTGAAGACCCAATCCGACAGCTTGACCTCAACCTCCTGCATCCGACCATCGCGGGTTTCACGCACGATCTTGGCACGTTCGATCAAACCGAAGGTCTCGAAAATTTCCTTGCCGCCGGTGGAGATGTTAGTCGAGATCCGCGTGCCGGCCAGTCGCTCCATCGCACCCTTGAGAAGCTGATAGCCACGCCCTGTTGTCATGCGGTTGGTAGCCTTGAGGAGGGCAGAGGCTTGAAAGCGGATCACCTGTTGCGGCTCTTCGCCCTCGTTCATTCCTTTGATCAGGGCCGAGATGCAGTAAATCAGGATGTCGCGGTCGTGCACCGTGGCAAGCCCATCGACCGAAGGCTTGATCTCAACTAGGATGCCGTTGTGTTCATAACGCCTAGGCCGCGTGTCAGGCTTGGTCGACAGCGAAAAAATCGGGTGCTCCATGGAGCCCATATCGCCCTTCGGGGCGGCGTCAATAATGTCACACACGAAAAAATCGCCTTGCGGATGACGATCCGGGAGCAGGGGATATTCAGCCATAGACAAGTCTCCAGAACGACACTTCACACACGAGGTATGCTACATCGACACTTCACACACGCCAAGGGAAAACGACATTTCACACAC
>JBGCEM010000122.1:0-13137 GCA_045106335.1 Paracoccaceae bacterium
AAAATCACATGTCACGAACCTTTATCTCGGACATTCCCGGTGTTCCTGCGTCGCCGTCCCCAATCTCTAACGCCGTGGTCGTGGGTGACACCTGCCACATCTCGGGCCAGCTGGCCGTGTATGATGATGGTTATCGGCAGGGTAGCGCGCAAGAAGAGGCAGATCGCGCCTTTGATTTGGTGTTCAAGGTTGCGGAAGCTGCGGGCTTTAATTCCGACGAGATTGTCTATGTGGATATTGCATTTGCCGACCTTGAACGCGACCTGCCGGAGGTGAATACAGTCTGCCGGGCGCGGTTTTCGCAGTTCCCGGCAAGAACAATCTATCAGGCAGCAAAACTGCCCTTTGGTGCAAAAATCAAAATACAGGCAATCGCCATGAAAGACGGTTCATGATGGCGGGTGGGCCTCTCTTTCAGAACAAGACTATTGCCGTGTTCTGTGGTTCCGCTTCCGGGAACAATTATGATTATCAATCCGAAGCCTTCAAAACGGGACACGCGCTGGCAAAAGTCGGTCACAGGATCGTTTACGGTGGCGGACACGTGGGGCTGATGGGGTCATTGGCGGACGGGTGCATTGAGGCTGGCGGACACATTACAGGTGTTATGCCACGTGCGCTTGTGGATCGCGAAATCGCCCACAAGGGATTGAGCGAGTTGCGCATCGTAGCGGGCATGCATGAGCGCAAGGCGGAAATTGCAGATGGCGCGGATGCATTCCTTGTTCTACCTGGCGGCAGTGGCACATTGGAGGAGTTCTTTGAACAATGGACATGGGGCCAAATCGGCTACCACGAAAAGCCTATCGGCTTACTCAACCTGAACGGCTACTTTGATCCGCTCCTCGCCATGCTAGACCAAATGGTTCATTGCGGCTTCCTGTCAGAACCTCACCGGGAAATGCTTTTTGATGGTTCAGATATCAGCTCACTTTTGAAGGATTTTGCTTGTTACAATCACCCTCCCGTCAAAGGTTACCAAAGCGATAGATGATAACGGTCTTCCACTGGAACTTTAGAAATTGCCACTTAAATTTCCTCGCAGAACCAGACTTTGGCGCAGCCGCAGCGAAAGCCCATTTTGTCCCGCGACCTGATAGTCGGATCTGTGTGCAGCGAAAGTGCAGTTTGGATTTGGCATCTGATCACCAATTTAGATGACCGCTTCGGTGACTTGCGCTGCGTTGCAACGAACGGCTTGCTGCGCACGCAACAAAATGCTGCGCCAGCGAAGGCCGAAAACTGAACGGCGGTTTTGTCCCGCGCCCTGCCAGTTCGTGCGGGCCACAGCGAACGGCGCGGTTTCCCGAAGCGGCCACTCGCGTCAGGCGCAGCGAAGGTGTCAGGAGAGCCCGAAGTCACCGATTCTGCGCAGTGGATAAATGTCTGCTCTACTTAAGAACAATCGTTGATTATCCGATGACACTTGTTGGATGTGAATGAAAATGCGTAACCTCAGAACAGTGCAAATTTTACAGATTTTATCATGGATACGCTTCTTTTTCTAAGCTTTTTGACTGCAACACTTCTGATTGTTGTAACACCCGGCCCATCCGTGGCGCTGGCTTCATCGCAAGCGGTTCGGTTTGGACCGAAAGCCGCTGCTGTCACAGTTGCAGGGGACGCTCTTGGATCAGTCGTTCATATTCTGATTGCCGTCGCCAGCCTTCAAACACTCATTGGAATGTCTGAGATCATCCTGCCGTATCTGCAAATTGCGGGTGGCATCTTCATTCTTTACCTTGCGTGGCAGTCATTTCGGAGTACGACCACCAGCGAAGCGGCGACCCACGAGACGATACCGGTTCCCCGAGCGACGTTCTTCGCTGGGTTTTTTGCTTGCGTTACCAATCCCAAGGCCATTGTTTTTTTCGTCGCACTCTTTCCCGGTTTCATCTCGCCAGAACATAGCGTCTTTGTGCAATCTCTGATATATGGCGCAATATTCGTAGGATTGGACGCAGCGTTTATTTTTGGCTACGCGCTTGTCGCAATGCACACCTTCCGTAGAACCTTGTCAGGCAAATTTAGCATCGAACGGATAAGTGGCTTTGGTTTGTTGGGTGTTGGCATTGTGTTGATCTTTAAGGGATATAAGTCGCTGCCTTCCAATACAGCATAGCCGGCGTCGAATTAACGATTTCAGTAGGAGCGTATCTCTGAAGCAGACCTTGGAGCACGGGGAGCGAAAGTTGACTTCGTCCGCGTAGCCGACCTTAACCGTGGCGAATCGCCGATTTTTGGGTGCTGCACTGCCGCAAGTCTGCTCTGAGCCCATTGCGGAAGTGTCAAAAATTTGCTGCGCGCACTCGCAGCGTGATTTTGTAGTAAGTGCTTAATCTTCAGTAGCGATACTCAGCGATGAAACCGGCCATTGCCAGATGTGCTATGCTCCATCGTCAGCGAGGTGCTGATGTTTGGGTTCGGAGGGAGGCATGGAGGGCAAATTATGCCTAGAGTTCAACTTCCGACCGTCACCCCAAAACCCAAAGCGTGGAACAAAGGACGCATCATCGGACAGAAGCGTCCCTTGCAACCAAAACAAGTCTGGGCCATCCGCACCCGTCTCGAATTGGCAGCCTGCTCGCGTGATCTCACCCTATTCAACGTTGCCATCGATAGCAAATTGCGAGGTTGCGACTTAGTGCGGCTCAAAGTGAGCGATCTCGTAAATGCCAACTGCGTTCGCCAGAGGGTTTCAGTGATCCAGAGTAAGACAAGGCAGCCGGTTCAATTTGAACTGACAGAAAACACACGTGTTTCAATTGCGGCTTGGATCGAAAAGCCCGAGATGATGGGGTGCAACTACATGTTTACAAGCCGATTCCATGAACGTGCGCACATTTCGACACGACAATATGGCCGACTTGTCCGAGAATGGGTTACGTCGATTGGTTTAGAGCCAAGTGGTTACGGTACTCATTCAATGCGGCGGACAAAGGCAGCTGAGATTTATCGCAAGACCGGAAACCTGCGGCCGGTTCAGCTTTTGCTAGGGCATACGAAAATCGACAGTACCGTACGATACTTGGGCGTCGAATTAGAAGATGCCTTGAGCATTGCTGAGACAATCGACATGTAAAGAGAGGGCGAGCGGTTTTTTATCGTTCGCCTTCCACGACCTTTCTTAGACTGTTCCCCTGGATCCGACAGCATCAAACCCTGTTGGTTCAATTCATCTCTTTTAACGACCTTGGATAAACCGGCACAGATCCCTTCAGTCTTGGTCGAGTTGGACCTCGCTGATCTCAAAAACTGCCATGTTGGCTGATGTTGCGGCCTCAACACCTTGTGGAGAGTCTTCAAAGACGACCACCTGATTGGCGGGCAGGTCAAATAGGGCTGCGGCACGTTCAAACATCTGCGGCGCGGGCTTCGGGGGGAAACCATCCGTAATGCAAACCAATTCCTGAATCTTTTCGAGCAGCCTGGTCCGTCGCAAGGATTGTGTTGCGACTGGCCTTTCAGCGTTGGTCACAACGGCCAACTGATACCCGCGTTTGGAAAGCTGCCTGAACAGGTCAGTTGTAGCGCGAATGGGGATTACCTTTTCAACCTGCACGCTGAATTGCGCGATGCTGTCTTGGATCGCGGCCGCAACATCAAGGTGTGGGGCGATATCGTTTTTGAATTGGTGAAACAGGGTTTTGCGGTCAAGCCCGGACCGGGCACTATACCACGTCGCATCCAGTTCAAAACCTTGATCGCGCACCGCCGCCTGCAGGGACAAACAATGCGCCGCAGCGCTATCGACCAGCGTTCCGTCGCAATCGAAAATCACGCCTCTTGCGCCGAGGCTTTCGATCTTGGCCAACCAATCGCAGGATCGCACCAGAACCGATCCACCGTTGTGATGAAGCCTTGCCTGCATCATTTGTCAGGCCTGCACCAACCGTGCCTGATGTTCGTCAATGCGCACACTCACAGCGCTACCGCTGGTGAAAGGCTCCGCTTGCACAGGTGTGACAATGTAGAGCGCACCAATGGCCGTTTCGACGGTGTATTGCATTTCCTTGCCAAGGTAAGCGGCGTAAGTGACCTCGCCCTTTAAACCCTTTTGATCTGGTGCTGACAGGCCAAGCACATGGGGGCGCAGCACCATTTGGGCGGTGCCTTTCGTAACGCCGCGCGCGGGGACCGTGTAGCGTTGTCCGTTTAATGTGACGTCCGCCATGCCACCCGTGACCAGATCCACTGTGCAGTCTGCCAAATTTGCGTCACCGATAAAATCCGCAAGGAAAGCAGATGACGGTGCATCATAAAGCTGCGCAGGTGTTCCGATCTGGGCGATTTCGGCATTGTTCATAACAATGATTTTGTCGGATACGGCCATCGCCTCTTCTTGGTCATGGGTCACATAGACGGCCGTCAGGCCAAGACGTTGCTGGATCTGGCGGATTTCTTCGCGCACGTGACGGCGCAGTTTGGCATCCAGGTTCGACAGAGGTTCATCCAGCAACAATACCTCGGGTTCTAGCACGATGGCGCGCGCCACTGCGACCCGTTGTTGCTGACCGCCGGACAATTCGCTTGGCAACCGGTCGCCGAACCCCGCAAGGCCAACCAGTTCCAACCCTTGATCCGCCTTTTCAGCCGCTTCGGCCTTGGGCATGGATTTGACGGACAACCCGTAGCCCACGTTTTCGCGCACGGTCATGTGGGGGAACAGCGCGTAGGACTGAAACACCATCGACACTTTGCGGTAGGTCGCTGTCAGGTGGGTGACGTCCTGCCCGCCGATTTCAATCTTGCCGTGCGTCGCCATCTCTAAGCCCGCGATCAGGCGCAGGGTCGTGGTTTTCCCGCAGCCCGACGGCCCCAACAGGGTCACCAATTTACCCGGTGCGATTTCAAGATCAAGGTGTTTGAGGGCGGTGACCGCGCCGTACTTTTTGACGACGCCTTCGAACCGCACAGAGCCTGTTGTTGATATTGTCATGTTGATTTCCTTGTGGCGCGTTAAGCGGCTTGTTGGACACGGTCGGTGCGACGCAAGCGGCGTTTTCCGACGAGAAGTTGCAAAAATAGGATGGCGGCGAGCATGGTGAGGATCAGCACCGCGGAATAGGCTATCGCAAGCCCGTATTCCCCGTTCTCGACCCGCCCGACGATGAACGATGTCGCCATGTTGTGTTTCGCACTGACCAAAAAGATGACCGCGCTGACGGACGTAATCGCGCGCACAAAACTGTAGGTCAGGGCGGCCAGAATGGCGGGTCCCATCAGCGGCGCGATCACACGGCGCACGGTTGTGAAACTGTTGGCCCCAAGAGTGATTGATGCCTCATCGAGGCTTTTGTCCAGCTGGCTCATCGCGGCGATCCCGCCCCGCACGCCGACGGGCATGTTGCGAAACACAAAGACGATGATCAGGATGGTGGATGTGCCCGTAAGCTCAATCGGTGGGAAGTTAAACGCCATGATGTAGCTCACGCCGATGACCGTGCCGGGGATGGCAAAACTAAGCATCGTGGAGAATTCGAACGCGTCCTTGCCGACAAATTTCTGGCGCACCAACAGATAGGCCGTTGAAAGGCCGACCATTGCCGTCAGGGGGGCGGCGATGGACGCAATGGTCAGCGTCGTGAAATAGCTGTCCCATGCCACGCCCGTGAAACGCCCCGTGCTGAAATCAATGCTGAACGCGCGGATGTAATGATCGAGCGTAAAGCTGTGGTTGTACCCCCAGAGTTTGACGAAACTGCCAAAGATGATCATCGAATAGACCACTGCGGTTAATGCGGCCCATGGCAGTGCAGTGGCATAACATAGCGTGCGCAAGGCGGGGTTAAGGCTGGCGTTCTGGCCGCTGTCGGCTTTGCCAGTGATCGTTGCGTAGGATTTTTTCCCCAACCATGCGCGCTGTGCGATGAAAGCCGTGAGGGTCAGCGACAATAGCGCGAGGGCGAGGATTGCTGCCTTTGCAGGGTCCGCCACAGAGCCCACGATCGCGAAGTAAATGTCGGTCGAAAGCACCGGATAGCCACTGCCCAGAACAAGCGGGTTCCCGAAGTCTGCAAGGCTTTCGATGAACCCCAGCAGGAACGCATTGGCGAGGCCAGGACGCATCAAAGGCAGCGATACATAACGAAAGGTCTGCCAACGGTCAGCATCCAACGTTTGGGAGGCTTCTTCCATCGACGGGCTGACGCCTTGGACGACGCCGATCAGGACCAGAAAGGCGATGGGTGTGAACGACAAAAGCTGCGCGAAATAAACACCCCAGAACCCATAGAGCCAACGGGTTTGTTCCCAACCGAACAGGTCTGCAAAGAATGCGGTGACGGTGCCTGTGCGCCCAAACAGCAGGATCAAGGCAAGGCCGATGACGAACGGTGGCGTGATGATCGGGATCAGTGTCAGGACGCGCAGCAGTTTTTTGGCACGAAAATCGGTGCGTGTGAAGATCAGCGCAAACGACAGGCCAAGCAGCGTCGTGCCCGCGCCGGTCATGACCGCCAAGAACAGGGAGTTGATGCCTACACCACAGCTGCGTTCCGATATCAGGCAACCAAGGCCCCAAAGGTCGCTGTTGAAAAAGCGCACGAAGAAATCACCAAAGGCATAGCCACCCTCGACCTCAAACGCGCGTACAAGGATATGGAGAACAGGGAAAAACACGAACACAGCCACAAGTGCGACGATTAATCCGATCGTGCCAACAACAAAGGCATCGCCTTGGCCTTTGCCCGATTGCGCCAACGCGGTTGTGGCGACAAACAAAAGCGACAGCGCACAGAGCCCTGCCCCTACGCCCATGCCGAGTTGGCCCGCGAGGGCGGCGTCCGTTGTGAGGATGCTGTCAAAAATCCGTGGCCCGCCGCGCGTGATCACAAGCCCTTGCAAGGCCAACCAAGCCAGACCTGTCAGCGCCACCATCAGCGTGGCACGGGCGCGCCTGATAGTGTTCGAGATCCCCAGTTGCAAGGCCATCGCGCCCAAGAACGCCAGCCCAACAGGGGCCAACCACCATTGACCTGCACGCAAAGCATTCAGTCCAGTAGAGGCGACGCCGTCGCTGATCCATGCACCGTTCAAAATGCCATCGTCGGTCATGTGCCAAGGCAGCACAAGAAAACTCGCAAGCCCAAAGGCCAGCCAAAGGAAAGCTGTGTTCTTCATCGGATTTCCGCAAAATTTGAGAGTGATGCCCCGCGCAAAGCGGGGCATCTAAATCAGGCCATGCCAAACTGGTTTGGCCTAACAGGGAGGGTTATTGTTCCGGGTTCGGATCGCCAACTTCGGCATCCCAACGGGCCAGCAAACGCGCGCGGGTCTCGCTTGATCCGTAGGTGGCGAAGTCATAATCAATCAGCTTGATCGACGCGAGGTCCGGAGATTCAGGTGCCACCTGTGCGTTTGAATTGGACGGAACCTGAAATTGCCCGACCTCTTGCGCGCGTGACTGGATGTCTGCGCGCAGGGCAAATTCAACCCATGCCTTTGCACCATCAAAGTTTTGGGCGCCTTCAATAATGCTGACCGCGCCAACCTCATAGCCTGTGCCTTCGCAGGGTGCGACAACAGCCAATGGAAACCCTTGCGACGCCAGATTGACCATGTCGTGCATAAAGCCGATGGACACACCCGTTTCACCGCGGGCGGCGGCGCGTGACGGGGCCGACCCTGATTTCGTGTAGGAATTGATGTTCGCACCAATCGCTGCAAGCTTGATCATGGCCTCATCTTCGCCAAACAACTGCACAAACGTGGCGAGTTCAGTATAAGCCGTGCCCGAGCTGTTCGGGTTGGCAACCTGAATTTCACCTTCAAAGCGCGGGTCTTCCAGATCAGCCCAGCATTCTGGTGGCGTAATGTCGCGGCCCGCAAGTGTTTCCGTATTATATGCAATCCCAAGGGCCCCAGCATAGATACCAATCGCGCGACCTTGTGAGATCTCGGCCATGTTTTGCGCCCAGCCCAGCAATTCGCTGGCGTCTACGCCAGAGGCTTGTGTCAGGCCTTCTTCGGCAGCGATCAGATGTGGATCACCCGTGCCACCCCACCAAACGTCGATCTTTGGATTGCCCGCTTCGGCGCGGATTTGTGCCAGTGTTTCGCCCGTGGATTTGCGCACCATCAACACATCTGTGTCCGGGTTTTCAGCCTCAAAGGCCGCAACCATCATTTCGCACCATTCCGGTTGCGCGCTGCACACAAGGCTGATTTCGTCAGCCCATGCGCCTGATGCAGACACCAAAAGTGCTGACACCGATATCATTCCGAATTTGTTCATTTCTTCCTCCCAAAGGTTTTGTGCGCTCTCTTGCTCCTCCGCTTGAGGGCGCTGATCCCTTTGTAGGGGCCGGGCATGTGCCACGATATGAAGCCTCAATGAACAATGCTACAACCGCGCCTCCACTTCATTAACAAAGTTTCAAATGCCCGCTCGCATTGTAATAATTGAAACAAATGAACCTGCGACGCCGCGATGTGGTTGGTGCTAACAAGGACTTAGGGGAGAACACATGTGACGCGTCCAGTTGTTGGCATTGTTGATGATGAAGCTATGATGCGTGACGCGCTGGTCGCATTGCTGCATGATAATCAGCTTGATGCAGTGCCAATGGCAAGTATCGCAGAGTTCCACGACATCCAGAAAACGACCCGGTTTAATTTGATCTTGATTGATCTGAAGCTGAAGGATGAGAGCGGGCTTGATCTGGCGATGAGCATCCGCAAATCACACGACATTCCCATTGTTATGCTGACGGGGCGCGGCGATGAAACCGACAAGATCGTGGGGCTAGAGCTGGGCGCGGATGACTACGTTCTCAAACCGTTTAACCCCCGCGAACTTGTGGCCAGAATACGCGCAGTCCTGCGTCGGTATGGGGCTGGATCACAGGCTGATATCGTCCAGCCCAAAAACGGCACCCTGTCGTTCGGGCGGTTCACAGTGGATCAGACGCAGCGGGTTTTGTTTGACCAGTCGGGCCATGAAATTGCCCTGACCAATGGGGAATATCGACTATTGGATTATTTTCTGGCGCGTCCAAATGACATCATCACCCGCGTTGATCTGCTGGCCGAATTGGGCAGCGATCTTACGAAATATGTGGACCGGACAGTGGATGTACTGATCCTGCGCTTGCGGCGAAAGATCGAAGTAAATCCGTCCAAACCTGTTCACCTTCAGACACGGCGCGGGCAAGGATATATCTTTGTCACCGATGACGTGCAGGGCGCGATGTGATGCGACTTTTGCCAAGGTCGGTTCGCGGTCGTCTGTGGTCCGTCCTTACAATTTTGTCCCTCGCAATCCTTGGGATCAGTGGTCTGACGTGGACAACACTGCACCGCGTAGATGCGCAACTCGAAGAACTACACCGTCAATCCCTGACCCAAGTGGCACAGGCCATTGATCTGTCAAAGCGGACGTCCGATCTTGCAACGTCCGCCCCCTATTTGCTGACCCAGCGTTCAAATTTCCTGATCGAACAAGAAGGCGAGCAACTCGTGGCGATCTTGCGCCGAGTTCGCGAACAATGGCCAGCAGCCGAAGCGGCCGACACAAAACGCGATGAGCTTTTTCCGATCACGTTGTCGATGGAAGATGGGATCAATGACCTTGTTGAAGCGTCGCAATCGCTTGATCAGATACAATCGCAAATCCGGTCTCGAACTGCGACGCTCAGTCGTCTGCGTGAAGATGTTACCACAGCCATCGAAGAGCCGTCCACCCTCGACCCTGAACGCCTTGTCTGGTGGACCTTGCAAAGTATGAATGCAGACGCCTTGAACGCGGCCTACGCTGACAACCTGATAGGGGTGGGTGAAGAGCAACGTCAGTATCAGCGCCAGGCGACCTCTATTCGGGACACCCCCCTTACCAAAGCGCAGATCACGTTTCTTGATCAGTTAACGACGCAAGTGTCCGGTGAAGCCGGTATCTTTGAGCTGCGCCGTGCAGAGCTTGGTGTTGTGCTGAATGCGCAAAATGCTTTGTTTCGGATCAGACGCGATGCCAATCAGATAAACGAGCTTGCGGCGCAATACGCCCGCGAGGCCGAGGCGTTCCTCACACAAGAACGCGATGCATCGTCCTCTATGATCCAATTCACAAGGGTTTCCATTGCCGCAATCAGTCTGATCGCGCTTGCCTGTGCTTTGGCCGCCGCGATGTTTGTGTCGCGCTACGTTGCGTTCAACATTGGGCGCGTATCCGAGGCGATGGTACGTCTGGCGAAAGGTGACCGCAGCAGCGCCCTGCCGCGCCAGATGAGTGCAACGGACGAAATCGGTGATCTGTTTCGATCGTTCCGCAGTTTTCGCGCCAATGCTTTGCGGTTAGATCGATCGCACCGCCAGTTAAACCAACGCAACGCCCTATTTGAAAAAGTCTTTGCCAATATTTCCGACGGGATCGCAATCACCGATGCCGCGGGCAAACTCACCGCGTCCAATCCGGCCTTTGACAATATCATTGGGTTAAGCGGCGCTAAAAGTGATCTGGGTGATATCGCACATTGGTTTCGCACCAGTCGTTTTGGGCCATCGGCGATTGCGGCGGGATTGAAAAACTCCCATCGCGGACCTCTCGAATTCAGCTCTGCAGATGGACAGTTCCTCGAACTGCGCGCAAGCCGCTTGCCCGATGAAGGCCGTGTTTGGCTGCTGGCAGACGTGACCGAGCAACGCAAAATCCAAGACCGCATCGATCAAATGGATCGCATCGAAACGCTGGGCAAACTGGCGGGGGATACGGCCCATGATTTTGGAAATATCCTTGCCACGATCCGAACCCATGCGCATCTTTTGAACACCACATCAGCCCCCGACAATATTGCGGCGATCGAGAACGCAGTTGAATACGGGGCATCCTTAACCGAGCGCCTTTTGGCCTTTGCGCGCAAACAGCCGCTGACTCCCGAAGTTGTTGAGCTCAACACGTTGATTTCAGGAATGATCGAACTGGTCGAAATCGGATTGAAGTCTGGTGTGGACGTAAAGGTGACGCACACCGCCGATCCAGTGTTTGTGCTTGCTGACCCGGGCCAACTTGAATCCGCGATCCTGAACCTTGTCTTGAATGCAAACAACGCCATGCTGACCGCAGGGACCATCAAGATTAAGGTGAGTAACAGTGATCCTAATATTGCTGGCATCACTGTCATCGACACAGGTGTCGGCATGTCGCCTGAGGTGCGCAAGAAAGCCATCGAACCCTTTTTCACCACACGAAGCGCTGAGGGCGGCACGGGACTGGGGTTGTCGATTGTGTACGGTTTCATCAATCAAAGCGGCGGCACCATAGATATCAAAAGCCGCGAGGGAGATGGGACTTGCATTCAGATCATCCTGCCAATTGCCCAAGTGCCACTGGCCGCAGACAATCAGGAAATGCGCACGGCGCTGATTTTGGATGACAACCCGGAGGATCGACGAGCGACTGCAACAGTACTCTCCAGCTTGGGATACACGACGGTAATGTGCCCTTCAATTGAAGAGGCAACTGCGGCACTGGACCAGCAAACCATTGATTTGATTGTCAGCGATTTCGATCTTGGCCCGGGTCAGAGCGGTCTCGACTTCTTGGAGGCGGTCCACCGTCGATTGCCGACGGCGCAGCGCGTCCTGATCAGTGGTAAATCCATGTCAACCGAAGCGCTTCCATCCCAAGTTGCCTTTCTGGAAAAGCCAGTTTCGCAACGTGCGTTTGCTTTGTTAACCTAAATTTAAAACTCTCATTTTGGGACACTGTGCTAAACATCTGTAGCAATTGAAGTGGCTATCCCTGCCTAAGAGAAAGATATGGTCCTGACTGACCAGAATTGAACCGTTGTAATGACCGGTTCGGTGAAATGTGCAGCGTCGCCAAACGTGCGTCGCTGCAATTGCCAGCAAATGCTGCGTCAGCATTAGCCGCACATGCACAAGTCCGGTTTGTCCCGCAAAGCGGACCTTGGCGTAGCGCGCAGCTAATGTCAGCTCCGAGCCCAGTCGGACCAATGCTGCAGAATGTAGGAATGTCCGGTTTCGGGGGGCTGGCAAATTTTTAAAAATCCAGATTTTAGCGGATATTGGGAGAGCTTCGCATTGCTTAGACCCGATTAGGTTTGCTTTGCGCGTCCAATGCGTTTTGCAAGTGGGGCTGCCGTCACGCCATGTAGTAAGACCGACAGGGCAACAGTCAGAGACACGCAAGCCAACAATTCCTCTTCGTTGGGAAGGTTGAATTCGTCCATGATGATCAGCGTGAACAAGATCGAGGCGAGGCCACGAGGCCCGAACCAACCCAGAAACAGTTTTTTGCGCGTCTCAAGGCCGGTTCCCAAAAGCGACACCCAGATTGGGACCATGCGGACGATTGTCAGGAATGCGATCGACACCAAAACCGTGGACACCGTGAAATGGGCCAAGCCATCGGGCAACATCAAGGCACCAAACATCAGGAACGCGGCCATGGTCAAAAGTTGGCCTGCGCCCTCCATGAACTCGCTGATGAAATGGATGTCATGGCGGTAGGTATTGCCGAACACCGCCCCCGCAACGAAGGCCGCGATAAACCCGTTGCCACCGACCAGAACGGCAGCGAGGAAACTGACAAAGGCCGTGGACAAAAAGACGATGCCCTGCGCGCTTTCGATGGTCCAGTCGCGTTCTTGGGCGATGTCCAGCGCGCGCGCCGCAAGCCAGCCAACGACGATGCCAACGATTGGCCCCAAGACAAGCTGTGATCCCGCCAAAAACGCCAGCCCCTCCGTTTCCTGCATATCCGTGGAGGCAAGTACCGCGCCCAGAAGAACAAAGGGCAACACCAAGCCATCATTCAAGCCGCTTTCTACATTGATGCCTTGGCGCAGCCTTTCGGGAACGCTGGGGCTAGAGACCACTGGCAGCCCGATGGCCGCATCTGACGGGGATAGAAGGGCTGCGGTCAAAAATGCCAGCGCAAGGCCGCCTTCGGGGAAGATGGCAAAAACCACCGCCGCCCCCAGCGCGATTGTTCCGGGCAAGCCGATGGCCAACATGCGCAAGGGAATGCCGTAACTGATCCGAAGTCGCGAAAAACGCACGCGGCTGGCATCGGCGAAGAGCACAAGGACCAGCGTGATTTCAGCCAGAAACCGAGCGGAGCCGCGAAGCTCTTGTGTAGAGCCAAAGGAATGGGTGATCGGCGCGCACAAATAGCCA